>JAWKQN010000012.1 GCA_041390125.1 Gemmatimonadota bacterium
GAAGACGATCTCGTGGCAGCCGATGCCCTTTCCCTGCACGACGGTCTCCGTGACGAAGCCACGCGGCTCCACGAAGGCCTGTTGCGCCTCCACGGTGGCGTACTCGTAGGGAAACCCTCCCACCCAGTCTTCGATGTCGTGCCAGCGGCTCATGCCACGCCGACCGTCCTGATAGCGCGTCCAGAGCCGCAGATAATCGAGAGGCCGGCGATGCCGCACGGCGCTCAGGACGTTGTGGGCCTCGTAGGGCAGCATGGCCGCCATCGCGAAGGGCGGCTGGAGCATGCGGGGAAGCTTGACGTAGGTCCGCTTCACGTGCCACCAGGCGCGGCTCTCGCGGCCGCGGTCCGCATAGATGGCCAGGAAGAAGCGGCCGCCCGGGGCCACCCGCGCCGCCGCGTTCTCGATCGCCTTCCACATGTTGCCGGTGTGGTGCAGGACCCCCCAGGCGTACACGATGTCGAAGGTGCCCAGGGAGGCCATGAAGCTGTCATCCAGCACCGAGCCCCGCGTCACGACCCAGTCGGGGTCGTCGGGGAAGTACCGACGTCGCAGCTCCTGCGTGCAGCCCACGGAGTTGGGATCGAAGTCGAAGGAGCGGACCTTTGCGCCCAGGCGGCGAGCCACCAGGCTGGAGAGGCCGCTGCCGGACCCGATGTCCAGGAACGAGAGCCCCGACAGGTCGTCGGTGCCGAGGACCCCGACGAAGGCCCGCTCCGCGTTCTCGATTCGCTCGTCGTTCAGCACCGAGAGGAACCGCCGCCAGTTCTCACCGAACTGGAAGCGTTCCTCGAGGGGCGTCTCCTGGACCGTCACTCGCCTCCTCCGCGAGTCGGGGGATCGTTGGGGCGCCGGATCTTCAAGTTCCGCGCCCGGGGCCCGCGGGGCCAGCCCTCGCGGCGTGATTCAGTCACCGGCGTACGCATCGGGCACATCCGCTGCGAAGAGGGAGGCGTCGGCGAGGCGCCGGCCCAACGGAGTGCGGCGCTTGGTCCACTGACGCAGCCCATAGTAGCCGTGATAGAGGCGTGTCCAGGCCCGGGAGCCGGCCGCCGGGGCCTCGTGGGGATACCCGTAACGGTCGAGTCCCCGCGCCAGCGCACCCTCCAGGGCCCGGGCCTCGGCGGGCTCCAGCGAGCGGCGCCAGCGCCCCACGAAGCCGCCCTCCGCCTGGGGGAAGGACGTGTTGGGTCGCGCGACGGACCCCACGGCGCCGGCCAGGATGCGGTCGTAGGGCAGGTCGTGTCCGATGAAGACACCCACGTCCTCGAGGGTGGCTTCGGGCCGCTCCACGAGGTCCTCGTACCGGACGACCCGGTAGGCCGGGCCCAGGCGCGCCCCCTGCCGGGCGCCCTCCAGCACCATCCACTCCCAGGCCGCGGCCGCCGCGAACGCAGCCCGACGGCGATCGCCCGGGAGGGGGCGGATCCAGCCCTGCTTCTCCAGGGACAACGCCACGTCGCGTCCGTCGCGGATCACGTGCAGGAACCGCGCGTCCGGCAGGCTGCGGCCGATCTGCTCCAGGTGGAGGAGATGGGCAGGCGTGCTCTCGGCCCACCTTGGCACGCCCTGTCGGTCGGCCATCATCTCCATGACCAGTCGCAGGAAGCTCCCGGCGTCGTGGAAGTCGTCCACCCGGTCCCGCACCTCGGCGGCGTCCAGACCGGACAGGCGGAGCATCACGCCCCCGAGCCACAGGTCCAGGAGTCGTTCGCGGTTCCGGCGCTGGCGCAGGTCGCCGGCGTAGGGGGCCAGCGAGTTGAAGACGTGCGTCTCGGTCCGGTAGTTCACGAAGTCGCCGGTCGACAGCAGCATGTGGTACAGCAGCGTCGTGCCCGAGCGTGGAGATCCCACGACGAACACCGGGGCGGTCGCACGTGCGCTGGACATGGGTCGGGGACAGGACTCCGCGGCGGGAAGGCGTCGGAACGGCCGGAACCGGAGCAATATACAGACCCCGGCCCGGCCCGGTCGGACGGAGCCGGTGTGGCGTGGGGACCGCCGGCCCGGGTCCTGCCGTGCGCTCCGGTGCGCCGGGGCCTGGAAGCCCCTACTCTGAAGCGATTCCCGGACCGGACCCCCGCGTGAACGGACGAACTTCCGCCGACCGCCAGTCGCGCGCGCTCGCCGCTCGCCTGCGTCGCCATCACGGCGGCGAGGTGCACGCCGACCGCATCACCCGTGGCATGTACGCGACGGACGCGTCCATCTACCAGGTGTTCCCGCTCCTGGTGGCGATGCCGCGCGACACCGCGGACATCGCGGCCGCGCTCGAGCTGGCGCGCGCCGAAGGGGTGCCCGTCACGCCGCGGGGCGCCGGGACGTCCCAGGCCGGACAGGCCATCGGACCCGGGCTCGTGCTGGACGTCAGCCGCCATCTGCACGGCATCACGCACGTCGATCGCGCCTCGCGTACCGCCCGCGTCCAACCCGGCCTGGTGCTCGACACGCTCAATCGGGCGCTCCGGCCCGAAGGCCTGTTCTTCCCCGTGGACGTCTCCACGGCCAGCCGCGCCACGCTGGGGGGGATGGCCGGCAACAACTCCGCCGGCGCCCGGTCGATCGTGTACGGGCACATGGTGGAGAACGTGCGCGCCCTGCACGCGGTCCTCCCGGACGGCACCACCGGGGTGTTCCGCACGCGCCGGGGCGGCGAGGCCGGCAGCGCCGGCGCCGCGGACCGCGTCCGCGGGCGCATCGCCGCGCTGCGGGCACGCGAGAGCGGCGAGCTCGAGCGCCGGCTGCCTGCCGTCGCGCGCCATGTGGCCGGCTACGCGCTGCATCGCGTCGAGCCCGACGGCCGGGGCCTCGGCGACGTGTTGGTGGGCTCGGAGGGTACGCTGGCCTTCTTCACCGAGCTCGAGCTGGCCCTGGCACCGCTCCCGGCGCACCGGGTTCTCGGCGTCTGTCGCTTCCCCTCGCTGGCGTCCGCGCTGTCCTCCGTGCCGGCCCTGCTCGAGCTGGGTCCGAGCGCGGTGGAGCTGGTGGATGGCACCGTCGTCGAACGGGCCTGGGCCCTCCCGCTGTTCCGGGCCACCGTGGAGCGGCTCGCGCGCAACGGAAGCCCGGCATTGCTGTTCGTGGAGTTCGCCGGTGCGGAGCGGGATCGCGTGCTCCGCCGACTCGATGCGCTCGCGGAGCTGCTGGCCGACCGCGGGCTGCCAGGTGCGATGGTGCGTGCCGAGACGCCCGACTTCCAGGAGTCCATCTGGGCCCTGCGGCGAGCCGGCATGAACCTCGTCACCGCCACCCGTGACGATCGCAAGCCGGTGTCGTTCCTGGAGGACTGTGCCGTGCCTGTCGAGCGGCTCGCGGACTACGCCGAACGGGTCACCGCCATCTTCGACCGCGAGGGTCTGGCGGGCACGTGGTATGCGCACGCTTCGGTGGGCTGTCTGCACGTGCGACCGGCGCTCGACCTGAAGCAGCCGGAGGATCGCACCCGAATGCGGCGCGTGGCCGAGTCGATCCTCGACGTGGTCCGGGATCTCGGTGGGAGCCACTCCGGAGAGCACGGCGACGGGCGACTGCGCTCCGAGTTCCTGGCACCCATGCTGGGAACGCGTCTGACCGACGCCTTCCGCGAGATCAAGCGGACGTTCGACCCGCGCGGCCTGCTGAATCCGGGCGTGATCGTCGATGCGCCCGCGATGGACGCTCCGGAGCTGTTGCGCTTCGGGTCCGGGTACGGGGAGCTGCCCGTGCATACCGGTCTGGAGTGGGGGGAGTGGGGCTCCTTCCAGCGTGCCACCGAGGCGTGCAACAACAACGGCGCTTGCCGCAAGCGGGCGCCCGGCGTGATGTGTCCCAGCTACCGCGTGACCGGAAACGAGTGCGACGTGACGCGCGGCCGCGCCAACACGCTGCGCCTCGCGCTCTCGGGTCAGCTCGGTGGGGACGCCCTGACCGACGACGAGGTGGCGCGCACACTGGCGCTCTGCGTGGGCTGCAAGGCCTGCCGGCAGGAATGCCCCGCCGGGGTGGACGTGGCGCGCATGAAGGTGGAGGTGCTCCATCAGCGTCGTCTGGCGGGTAAGCTACCCGTGCGCGCACGCCTGTTCGGGCACCTGCCGCGGGCGGCTTCCTGGCTGGGCCAGGCTCCGCGCCTCGCGGCTGCGGCGACCCGGTCGCGCCTGCTGACCGGCCTGCTGGAACGCGCCGTCGGCATCGCGCGCCTGGACGCCTTCCCGCACTGGGCGGCGCGCCCCTGGTCCGAGCGGGAGCTCGGCCCCGGCCGGGCCGGCGCGGACGGTCGGGAGGTCCTGCTGTTCGTCGACACCTTCACGCGCTGGTTCGAGCCGGAGAATGCGCGCGCCGCCACCCGGGTGCTGCGCCGGGCCGGCTACGAGGTCAGGGCGGTGGAACGTCCCCAGGGAGAGCGACCGCTTTGTTGCGGGCGCACCTACCTGAGCGTGGGGATGGTGGAGGAGGCGCGCGTGGAGGCACGGCGCTTCCTGCAGGCCCTGGCCGAAGCGGCGGCCCGTTCCGTGCCGGTGGTCGGCCTCGAACCCTCGTGCGTGCTCACCATGCGGGACGAGTGGCCGGCTCTGGTCGGCGCGCACGATGCGGGCGCGGTGCCGGCACGCCTGATCGACGAGTTCCTCGTGCAGGAGCGCGACGCCGGACGCCTCACGCTGCCTCTGTCGACTGCGCCAGCCCGGGGCGTGCGCGTGCACGCCCACTGCCATCAGAAGGCGTTCGGACTGGAGCCCGCCACGCTCGACCTGCTCCGGCTGGTGCCCGACCTGCGGGTGGAGCGGCTCGCCACCGGATGCTGCGGGATGGCCGGCTCGTTCGGGCACGAGCGGGAGCACGTGGACGTGTCGCGTGCGATGGCCGGGCTGGAGCTCGTTCCCCTGCTCGACGGTCTGGGCGAGGGGGAGCGCGTCGTGGCCAACGGCACCAGCTGTCGACACCAGATCCGGGATGTCACCGGCCGGGAGGCCCTGCACGTCATCCGGGTGCTGGACGAGGCGAGCGGGGGCTGACGAGCAGGGGGGCTAGCCCAGCGCCACGAGCGTGCCCAGCGCGATGATCCACCCCGCCAGCACGTCCCCCGGGTAGTGCACGCCGAGGTAGCTGCGGGACAGCCCCACCAGGACGGCGGCGGCGACCAGCAGGGCTCCCCAGGCCGGCGGGAGAGCGGTCGCGAGCGGGAGCGCCACCGAGAGCGAGGAGGTGGCGTGGCCGGACGGGAAGCTGAAGCGGTCCGGCGCGGCGATGAGCGAGACCAGGCCCACGGGGAGGCTCGGCCGTGCCCGCACCACCGTGCGCTTGAGCAGCTGCACCACGAGGTGGGAGACGACGAGCGTGAGGAGTGCGAGTTGGCCTGCGGTCCGCAGCCCTGGCACCGCGCCGGAGGCGAGCAGCAAAGCGACCGGGATCACGAAGACCGCGTCGCCCAGTCGCGTCAGCACTCGCATGGACCGATCGAGCCGCGGTCGGCGGCGCACGATCAGCGCGAGGAGGAGCTGTTCGTCGGTCTGGCGCAGCCAGAGAAGCCAGGCGGCCATCAGAGGACTCCCAGGAGGGGGTGGATCTCGGTGGAGCTGGGCGCGGGACGTTCGGGGTCGCACGCCTCCTCGTAGTGCCCGAGGAGACCGTCCAGGATCACGGCCCAGTCGAGACCCAGGGCCAGGCGCCGGGCACCGTGGGCGAGACGGAGCCGACGGAGTGGATCCCGCAGCAGATCGATGCAGGCGGTGGCGAAAGCGGCCGCGTCACGCGGTGGGACGAGGACCCCGGTGACGTCGGGCTGCACGAGATCGGTGACTCCACCCCGGGCCGGGGCCACGACCGGAAGACCGCTGGCGAGCGCCTCCGCGACCACGTTGCCGAACGTCTCCGTATCCGAGGGGAAGACGAAGACGTCCCCGATCGCGTAGGCCTCGGCCAGCTCGATGCCGGTGCGGTATCCCGTGAACGAGACGCCCGCGGGCGCCGTCGCACGCAGCGTGGGCGCAAGCGGCCCGTCTCCGACCAGCACCAGCGCCACGCGCTCGCCCAGCGCCGCCCGGACGAGCGGCCAGGCATCCAGGAGCACGTCCAGCCGCTTCTCGGGGGCGAGGCGGCCGACGTAGACCATCACGTGCTCGGCGCCGGGCGCGAGCTGCTCCCGCAACGCTTCGCTCCGGCGAACAGGCGAGAAGCGATCTGCGTCCACACCACGCGGCCAGATCCGCAACCGGTCGTGGAAGCCACGGGTGCGCAGTTCGGTCAGCGTGGCCGAGCTGGGACAGAAGGTGAGCCGGGCCGGGCGGTGGAACGCGCGGAACCCGCGCCAGAGCGCGCCCTCCAGACGGCCGAACCCGTACCCCGCCAGATACTCCGGCATGTTGGTGTGGAAGGATGTGACGAGGGGAACTCCGGCGCGCAGCGCCCACTGACGTCCGGACCAGCCCAACGGCGCTTCCGTGGCGACGTGCACCAGGTCCGGTGCGAAGGCCTCGAGCGCGCGCTTCCCCGCCCGGTCCAGGAAGCGCAGGATCTGCAGCTCCGGGTAGACGGGCAGCGGCACACCGGGCGCGCGATGGTGATAGGTGGCGCGCGTCTCGACTGCAGCGCCCACGCGCGGGCCGGCCAGGAAGACGTCGTGTCCTCGGGCCGCAACGTGCTCCACGAGGCGTCCCAGGGTGCGGGCCACGCCGTTGATGGTCGGCGGGTAGGTGTCGGTGAAGATCGCGATCCGCATGCGGCCGCCCGGCCCGGGCGGGCATCGCCCGGGGCTCGCCTTGAGGATCGGCGGACGGCATCACCGGCCGAACGCCACGGTGTCTCCGTCCGGTTGCGCTTCGGGGTACGGCGCGGGGCGTTGGAGTGGCAGCCGGATACCGCGCCGTGACGAGATCGCAGCAAAGGGTGCGGCCGGCCCGGTTCTTACACGTCGGATACCGCGCGGTGACCGATCGGCATCCCGGGCCCGGTAGGTTCCGCCCCCATGGACCCTACGTCATCGGCTCGCCTGCGCGTGTTGGACGTCACCACCTTCTTCGCTCCCGCGAGTGGTGGCGTGCGTACCTACCTCGAGAGCAAGGGCGCAGCCCTGGCCCGACGGGGTCTGGACCACACGATGGTCGTGCCGGACGCGGACAGCGGCTCCGCGTTCGAGCACGGCACCCGCATCCATCGGGTCAGGAGCCCGCGCATCCCGTTCACACCCGGATATCGGCTGCTCCTGGCTCCCTTCGGTCTGCAGAACGTGATCGAGGCGGAGCAGCCGGACGTGATCGAGGTGGGGAGCCCCTTCGTGGCTCCCTTCCTGACGTGGTGGGCCACGGCGCGAGCGCCTGTGCCCACCGTGGGCTTCTATCACGCGGACCTGGTGCGGGCCTACGCGGAGCCGCTCAGCAAAGGACTGGATGAGCTCGCACGCGAGCGGGTCCGACGCTCCGTGGGTCGCTACGTGCGCGCCGTCTACTCCCGCTTCGACGTCACGGTCGCGGCGTCCGCCTCGGTGGCCCGCGACCTCGTCGCGTTCGGACTCGGCAACGTCGAGTGCATCCCGCTCGGCGTGGACCTGGAGCGGTTCACACCGGGACGCCGTCGCAACCTCCTGCGCGGCCGGGTGGGCTGTGAGGTGACGCGCCGGATCGGGCTGTTCGCGGGCCGGCTCGCACCCGAGAAGGAGCTCGATGTCGTGCTCGATGCGCACGCGCTGCTCGACCCTGCGACCCGACCGTTCCTGGTCCTGATCGGAACCGGCCCGGACCAACAGGCGCTGCGCGCGCGGGCGGCCGAGCAGGGCCATGTCTGCGTGCTCCCGTTCGTCGCCGATCGGGCTGCGCTGGCCGATCTCTACGCCGACGCCGACTTCTACGTCGCGTCGGGCCCGGGCGAGACGTTCGGGCTGTCGGTGGGGGAGGCGATGGCGAGCGGGCTGCCGGTGCTGGGTGTCGACAGCGGGGCCGTGCCCGACCGGATCGGAAGCACCGCGTGCGGGTGGCTCTACCGACGGGGCGACGTAGCGAGCTGTGCGGAGGGGCTGTTCGCGGCCGCGCAGGCTGGGTCGCCCCGTCGTACGGCGGTGGTGCGATCGCACGCGGAGCAGACCCTGTCGTGGGAGATCACCTTCGACCGGCTCACCGACCTGTATCGGCGCCTGGCGCGCTCGGGACGGGACGCCCGCAACGCAGTGCCGGCCTGACCGCGTGAGCGTCGCAGGTCACCTGCTGGCGCTGGCGCTGGTCCTGGCCGACGTCCTGGCGCGTGGTGCACGGTTGCGGGCGCCACTGCGGGCCTTCGGTTCCCCTCTTTCGTTGCGCCACGTCGTGGCCGTACAGCTCGTCGGGGAAGCCGCGGGCACCGTCACGCCCGGGCGCGTCGGAAGCGACCCGGCGCGCCTCCTGCGGCTGCGCGGGCACGGCGTCCCCGTCGCGGTGTCCTGGTCGTCGTTCGCCGTGGAGAACGCGGTGGAGGCCCTGCTCCTGTTGGTCGTCGCCGTGGTCCTGGTGGTACTGCCCGGTCAACGACTGCTGGCCGGCGCGCTCGCCGCGTACGCGGTCTGCGTGCTCGCCCTCTGGCTGGGAGGGCTCGCGGCCGGGCGCTCTCTCGGCTCCCGCCCCCCCGGGTGGTGGACGCGCGCCGGGCTGCGGGCTGCCCGCTGGGACCGGGCCCGTCGGACCGGCCGCGGCCTGCGTGCGCTGGGGGGCCTGCACCGAGGGGTCGCAGGGGTGGCCATCCCGGCGTCCATGGTGCGTGTCGCCACCCGGGCGGCGCTCCTCCCCGTGCTGCTGTCCACGACGCCCTGGAGGCGCCCCGACCTCGCGGTGTGGTCGCTGCTGCTCTGCTACCTGGGGGCGGCCGCACCCGTCCCGGGCGCGTTGGGGGTGGTGGAGGCGGGGGTGTGGCTGGGAGCGGGAGGGGAGGCGGCGTTCGCGCCTGCCCTGCTGCTCTGGTGGCGCGTCTATTCGAGCTATGGACCCGCGCTGGCCGGCGCCGGAATCGCGGTCCTCACGTCCAGGGCCTTCCGCCCGCGCGCAGCGGCGGCGCGCATCTCACGCAGGCGCCGCAGGGTCACCGCCGTGTTGGGGTGATCGCGCACCTGCGACTCGGGTTCACCCGTCTCCAGGTTCGCATCGTCCAGCTCCTCCAGGCCGTTCGCGGCATGGGCGAGGAAGAGGGCGGGGAAGCGTGCGAAGGCGTCCTGCACCGCGTCCACCAGCCACGGCGAGGGGAGCACCGGCGTCAGGAACGCGGACGCCATGGGGAACAGGCGGGGACCGGGGGCCGGTCGACCGGCCGCAGGGCCGTCCGGGACCGAGACACGGCCGAGCCAGCGGATCAGGCGCAGCCCGGTGCAGGCCGATCGCACGATCGCGCCATACGAGCGTTGCACCGGCCGCACGCCCGGTCGGATCCCGTAGGTGCCCTGGTAGGCCCGCGCGAGGAAGCGCAGGCTCGGCGCGCCGAAGCGGCACGAGGGCGCGGTCTGGGGCGGGTTGCGCACGGCGAACCACGCGTCGAGACCGGTCTCGACCCGCACGTGTGCGACAGGTTCGGTGCCACCGTCCACGAAGACGTCGGGCGCGCCGTAGAGAAGCTCTCCGCAGGCGCGTCCCACTGCGGGATGCACCAGGCGGTCGGCCAGCACGTGGGTGAGCCACCCGAGGGCGAAGGCGCGCTCCCGCTCGCTCTGGGCCTGGCGGTACAGCGCGCGGTTCAGCGACCCGGTGTGGACGCAATGCGCGAGGTCGGAGAGGAAGCGTTCGCCCCCGGGGAAGTAGCCCAGGTCGGGGCCCCATGCGCCCTGACGGAACGCCGAGCGCAGCTCGGGTGCCGACGCGATCCCCCGCAGGGTGGGCTCGGAGGCCTCCTGGGCGGCGGACAGGGCCAGGTCCGCGAACACGAGATGCAGCGTGAGACTCGGCATCGACGTCTTGAAGGGTCGGGGCCCGCGGTAAAGCCCAGGTATCCAGGCGGTCCCCAAGCCGTGCCGATCCGGGAAGGAAAGCGGAGACCGGGGCGGGCCAGGCCCTCGAGGACGACGAGCCGGTAACGCGGTCGGAACGGCGTGGTAAAACCGGCTCCCCGGCGTGGCGGACCGCATTCACGTTCCCGGCGTGCGCGTCTACACTTCGCCACCATGTCGGCTACGGAGGCGGGGCGTCGGAGCGGGGAGGCGGCGGAAGCGGCCCTCGCGGCGTTGGTGGAGCGCACCACCGGGCTTCAGCCCGGTCGGCGGCTCTTCCACGCCTGCAACGGGCTGCTGTTCGCCTGGATGGTCGCAGGGTCGGGGTGGCCTCGTCCCTGGCTGGTCCTGCTGTTCGGAAGCGCGTTCGTGATCCTGCTGACGGTCGACGCGCTGCGGCTTGCGGACCCGCGCCTCAACGTCCTCTTCTTCCGCGCGTTCCTGCGTCTCGCGTCCCCGCGCGAGCACGAAGGGCTGGCGTCCTCCACCTGGTACGTCGCCGGTGTGCTGCTCACCACCGCGCTCTTCCCGGCGGGAACGGCGGGTCCGGCCATCCTGGTCCTGGCGCTCGCGGACCCGTGCGCGAGCGTGATCGGGCGTCTGTGGGGGCGGGTGAAGGTGGGGACCGGCACGCTGACGGGGAGCGCCGTGTTCGTCGTCGTGGCCACGCTCGTGCTGTCCTCCCGCATCCCTCCGGGTGCGGCGCTCGCCTGCGCCGTGTTCGTGGCGGTCGTGGAAGCCCTGCCCTGGCCGCTCGACGACAACCTCACCATCCCCCTCGCCGCGGCGGGCGCGCTCCAGGTCGTCCTGGGGTAGAGGTCCGCCGCGCCTTCGCGAGCGGGTGACCGCAGCGCACCCGGCCGCGGCGTCCACACGCGCGGCGCTTCCCGGCGTGACCATTGCCCGCCCGCCCGGTCGGGAGGATCTTCCGCCCTCCTGCCGGCTTCGTCGTCCACGCGCGTCGGGCCGGTCCGTTCCCTGCGTACGGGAGTCCCCATGCTCGCCCGACCCGGCCCCGACGAATACAACCCCTACTACGCGCGCTACGTGGAGCTCGTCCCCGACGGCGACATCGTCACCACGCTCGCCTCGCAGATCGAGGAGACGGACGCGGTGGTGCGGGCCTTCATCCCGGGGCGGGAGGACTTCCGCTACGAGCCCGGCAAGTGGAGCGTACGCGAGTCGCTCGGACACGTGGTGGACACCGAACGCGTGTTCGGCTTCCGCGCCCTCTGGTTCGCGCGCGGCGCCGCAGAGTCCCAGCCGGGCATGGACCAGGATCTGTGGGTCGCGGGGTCCAACGCGGGGGAACGCGCCCTGGACGACCTCCTGTCCGAATGGCGAGCGGTGCGGGCGTCGACCGTCGCCCTCTTCCGCAGCCTGGATCCAGAGGCGGGCCAGCGGTCCGGTGTGGCCAGCGGCTACCCCGTGACCGTGCGAGCGCTGGCCTGGATCACCGCCGGACACGAGCTCCATCACCGGGCGCTGTTCCGGGAGCGCTACGGCTCGACGGCCTGAGCCGGCAGCGCACTGCGCCGCCGCTGCCGGAGCGGGATCGGGCGGTCAGGAGGCCAGGCGCACGAAGATGTCGGACGCGACGAGGTCGAATACCGCATCGAGGTCGGCGGCCGACGGTGCCACGTACGTACGCCCCTGGGGCTGCGTCGGGTCCGAGATGCCACCTTCGTTGGAGAGTTCGTCCAGGTAGGATTCCACCGCCCAACCGAGGCCGATCGTGTAGATGTAGACGCCTTCGCTGCGGATCGCGCTGGCCCAGGTCCGGCCGTCCGCGCGGGCCTGCTCGGACACTGCCGACGATGGCCAGCTCCCGAAGCAGATGCTCGCGTTCGCGCATCCGCTCACCGGGGGCGGCAAACCGTCGTTGGGCAGCAACGTGAGAGGGTTGTTCCAGTACCCTTCCATGCGCGAGCTCCCCTCCTGCGCCGCCATCACCCGGTCCTGTTGGGAGCCGGGATCGCCGACGACGCCGCGGAACGCCGTGGGACGCCCGTCGGTGAAGAACACGACCACCTTGACCGAGCGGGGGCGCAGCGGGCCCGTGGCGAGCTGCTCGTGCGCGTACCGGAGCGCCTCGCCGGTATTGGTCCACCCGGCCGCAGCGATGCCATCGATGGCGCTGGTGATGGAGGCAGTGAAGTAGTCCGTCATCCACACGCGCTGCGTGGCGCGGGTGTTGAAGCCGACGAGGCCCATCTGGTCGATGCTGTCGTCGAACTTCTGGACGAAGAGCTTGGCCGCGTCCTGGAGATCACCCCAGGCCTTGGCTTGTTCGAGGGAGCCGGAGTGGTCGATGACCAGCACCAGGTCCACCGGTGGCGTGGCCGCCTCCGCCTCCGCCACGATGTCGACCGTGTTGCGGCCCAGCACGCGTGCGAGGAGGGTGGGCATGGTCCGCTGCGCGACCACCTGCACGGTGTTCTCGCCGAACTGGTTCTGGCCGAACTGGACGTCGAGTTCGGGACCGAGGCTGCCGTTCCCCACGCCGTTCGCCTGTGCGATGGCCAGCGCATGCTGCAGGGCCTGCGGCTGACCGGAGCGATAGACGCGTGCTCCGGCGAGGGCGGCTGCGTCCACGGCGCGCACCATGCGCGCGCGGTCCAGGTAGGCGCGACCCATGTCCACGGCCAGGCCGCTCATCCCGAGCAGCACGACCATGGCCAGCGCCACGAACAGGATCACGGCACCCCGCTCGTTCGAGACGGCGGTGGTGGCGGCGCGCAAGCGGGAGGAGTCGAGCATGGCGTCTTCTCGCATCGGATGCGGAGGCTAGAAGATGGCGGCTTCGTAGAACGAAGCCGGGATGATGGGGCCCAACACGCGGTCCAGGGGCGTGATGGGTTCGTACGCATGGAAGACCTCGACGACGTACAGCACCCGCCCCTCCTGCAAGCCTGCGAGGCCCTGGAGCGAGAGGGCGGTCCCGCCGAGCGCGCCGAGCCGGCTCGACCCGGCGCCACCTTGCGTGAACTGGTCCGTCACGGTCGGCGCCCCGCCCTGGACCACCACCCGGCTGGCAATCACCCCGCCCAGGGTGTTCATCTCGATATCCGTGCCGTTGTCGATCACCACCTGCGCCACCTGCGCCAGTGTGGCTCCACGCGCGGCGAGGTTGGCTCCTTCGCGGGACAGGCCGGTCATGGCGTGCGCGACGCCGAACGCGTGGCCCAACTCCATGGTCCCCAGGAGGATGAACAGGAGGATCGGGAGGATGAGGGCCAGCTCCACCAGCTCCTGGCCCCGCTCCGACCGACGGAGCCGGCGCAGAAGGCGCTCAGAAGACCGGCTCATTCTTGACCGTGGTGCTGACGGTGATGGGCATGGTGCTGGGCATGAAGCTGGGAAGCATGCCCGCCCCGAACATGTAGAGGTAGGTCAGGGAGATGCGGACCAGTTGGTCTGGTGCACCCCCGTCCACGGGGTCGAGCACGATGTCGGCCACCGGCACGTTCAACGCGGTGGCGCGATCCACGAGGACCTGCTTGATGGACTCTGCGCGCGTCATCGGGTTGCCCGTGGCCGGGTCCAGCAGCGTCTGGCCCGTGATCGCGAAGCGCGCTGCCTCCTGGACGGCGTTGCGCACGGTGACGCGCGTGTAGAAGTGGCGTCCGGTCTCGATCACCGCCAGCAGCAGGAAGATCGCCACGGGGATGGCGAAGGCGAACTCGACGAGGCTCTGTCCCCGTCGGCGCCTCCACAAGGTGCGCATCACGCTCATGTTCAACAGGCCTCGGCCCCCGGCAGACGCACGGGCCGATACGAGTAGTTCTCGTCACGGAGCGTGGCACCGGTCGCCTCGAAATAGAGCTTCCAGAACTGCTTGACCCGTTGACCCGCATCGGTGTCGACGCGGGCGCCGACCACGACGATGCACACGCCGGACAGGTCGGGCAGAACTCCGCGCGCCACCGCACGCGGCACCCAGTCCGCGGACGGCATGCGCCGTTGATCCTCCATCTCCATGTCGGAGGTGGACTGGAGCATGTCGGAGAAGATGAACAGGGTCTTGTGCGTGTCGGGCCGGACCCGGAACTCCTCGGCGATGTCGTGCATCGTGGAGAGGATGTCGGTCCCGGTGATCTGCTCGCGTCCGGCCGAATCGGCGAAGGCGGCCAGGTAGTCGACGGCGTCGCGCACGAAGCGGTCGCGCGCGATCGAGTCGCTGGGGAGGACCAGGTCGGAGCGCTCGCGCTCCGGCACGGACTGGGACCAGCGGCGGGGCACCTCCTCCAGGGAGCGCTGCAGCAGCTCCATGGCGGTGATGCGGTCCCCGTGTCCGAGGGAGCGGACGCGGTCCCGGAGCAGCGTGTGGGCGTGGCTCAACTGATGGCCCTGGATGCTGCCGGAGCGGTCGAACACGAAGGCGACGTGCTCGGGCGCGCGCTTCGCCTCGGCGGCGAGCAGCGCCTGCTGCTCGGCCGTGGCGGCGGGGTCGATACACGCGGCGGCGCTCGACGAGGCCAGCGCGACCAGCGCGAGGAGGATGCGTCGGCGCCGCATCAGTCCGTCGCCTCGCGATTGAAGTCGGACCGGACGACCTCGAAGCGGTCGCGCAGGCCCGCCAGCTCCGACTCGTAGACCTCGGGGGTGTGCAGGGCGTGCTCGCCCGTGAAGAGCGGGCCCACGTCCAGACCCAACAGCGGGATCTCGCGACCGGCGCCCTCGGGAGCCGGCGTGCCCCGCCGGACCCGTTCGTTCTCGGCGCGGTAGAGCGAGATCACGTCGTCGAGACGGGACGCCATCTCCGCCAGGTGACGCTCCGAGTGGAGGGCGAGCAGACCCTTCAGCTCACGGATGTGCTTGGTGGACTCCCCGAGCATGGTGGTGACCTCCTCGGAGGCCTCCTCGGCCGCCGAGACGCAGTCGCGCCGCTCATCCTCGAAGCTGGAGTCGTCGAAATACTCCCAGCGACGCACGCGTCGGTGGTAGTAGGCCGCACAGATGGCGCAGAGCACCAGGGTGAGGTTGAGCAGCAGGATCGGGAAGCTCAAACGGCTCATGGAGAGCGCGTACTCACGCAGCTCCACGGCGGCGGCTTCCATGTCGTCCGCCCGATCCGAGCGCTCGTTCGCGGTCAGGAGATCGCCGTCCACCCGCAGCCAGCCCGCGTCACGACGCAGCTCGGCCACCACCGCGACATCCTCCTGATAGCGCTCCTCCCCCACCTGTCCCAGGGTCATGCGCGCCTGGAACAGCACGCCGATCACGAGCGCCAGCCCGGCGCCGGTGAGGACGAGCGGCACTACGTGCTCGAGCGGCGAGCGCCCGGCCACGGTGTCACGCCGCATGCGCTGGTCTCCCAGCGAGATCAGGTCACGAAGCGAGCGGCCGAAGAAGTGCGCCAGCACGCACAGGAAGGTGACCACACCTGCGGCCAGCAGGGCCGCATCCGGCCGGAGCAGGAGCTGGGCGAAGACGCGCTGCGCGCCCGCCATCCAGCCCTGCGAGACCTCCGTGATCAGGCGGATCTGCCGCTCCGTGAGCGGATCCCGGGGCAGGAGGGAGGCGAACACGGGGGCGTTCGCGAAGTACTCGACGACGGCCAGGAAGGCCACGGCCAGCACGTACGCCCGGCTGGAGAGCCCACGGGCCCCATCGCTCCCGTTGCGCTGCAGCTCGCGAGCGACCTCCTGCTTGCGCAGGGAAAGGCGGGCCTTGGTCCGCTTGAGCTCGTGCGCCAACCGCTGGATCCGGTCGATGAGCAAGGCCGCGCGCCCCATCTTCTCGGACAGCGACTTCTCCTGGTCGGCCCAGGCCGCCTCCACGCTCGCGCGCTCGTGGGCCCGCCAGCGCTCGAAGACGGAGCGCGCGCGCTCGCGCAATTCGGTCTCCGCGGTGGCCAACGGGAGATCCTGATGGACGCCGTCACGCTGGGCGCGCGCGTCCTCGCGAGCCCGGCGGATCGCCTCTCCCCGCAGCTTCTCCACCACGGCGTGCATGTCGCGCACGTCGTAGTCGGGGGCGCGGACCAGGTCCTCCTCGGGAGTCCCGCCGGCCGCATCGGGTCGGCCGCTCCGTCCCAGCCGGCTCAGCCAGGAGCCGGAGTCGGCCGCCGGCTCGTACGCGAGGACCTTCGGGCGCTGGCTCATCGGACCTCCCATTCGAGCGTGTCGCCGATGCGGGTCCGCGACTCGGTGAGCGTGCCGGCGGGGATCTCGAGCGCGTAGCGCGCGTCCCCGTGCCGCCGCGTGCGCTGACCCGGTCGGATGGAGTCGTACGCCGCGAGCACCTGCCCTTCCGGATCCAGGAACGCCACGTCGATCGGAAAGCGCATGCCGTACATGTGGATGGCGCGGCAGGGAGTGAGCAGGAGGCCCTCGCCCGGAGCGAGCGCGTCCCTGCCCAACAGCCCTCGGAGGCGGCTCCAGGGACCGTCGGCCACGTCCACCCGGATGCCCAGGGTCGTGCGCCGGTCGGCGTTGCGGACGACGAGCGACGGCATCACAAGCCTCCCAGGAGCTCGCGGAACAGGAAGAGCGCCGGCCCCAGGATCACGACGAACGTGGCCGGGAAGACGAAGAAGGCCAGCGGAAAGAGCATCTGGATCGTGGTCTTGGCGGCCTGCTCCTCGGCGCGCTGGCGGCGCTTGGTCCGCAGGGTGTCCGAGTGGACGCGCAGCGAGTGGCCGATCGAGGTGCCGAAGCGGTCGGTCTGGACGAGCATGCTGACCAGAGCGCGCATGTCCTCGAGCCCGGTGCGTCCGGCCAGGGCCCGCAGCGCGTCCATGCGCGGCGCACCGGCCCGGATCTCCAGGTTGGCGATGGCCAGCTCCTCGGCGAGTTGGGACGAGATCGAGTCGATCTCCTGCGCCACGCGGAAGAGGGCCTGGTTGAGTCCGAGGCCGGCCTCGACGCAGACCACCAGGAGGTCCAGCATGTCGGGGATGGCCGTCTGGATGGCCCGTTGCCGGCGCCGCGCCCGCATCCGGATGAAGAAGAACGGGACGCTCCACCCGCTCAGCGCGGCGAGCGAGATCACGAGAGCCCACCACAGCGCGTTGGTGGTGCCCAGCGCCAGCGCCAGGATCGCGAGCGTGCCGGCTCCGATGGAGATGATCAGCCGGAGCGACAGGAAGAGCGCGACGGCCTCGTGACTGCGGAAGCCCGCCTGCTGCAACCACTGACGGATGCTCTCCCGCGCGCGCGGGCCCACCGCCAATCGCGTCCCCAGCGCCTCCATGATGACGCGCAGCCGCCGCCGACGCGCCTGCCGCGCCCGGCGCTCGGCCAGCCGCACGTGCACGGGGAGCGGGATGCGCAGGGCGGAGAGCTGTCGGCGCAGCAGCCGACCCTGGGAGTTGGCGACCTCGTTGAGGGCCAGGACCAGGAAACCTGCCGAGAGCGCGACCAGGAACATCACGAGGTAGATCATGGCTACAGCTCGACCGTGGTGATGCGTCGGATCAGGATGAAGCCCAGACACTGCATCCCGATGGCGAAGCCGAGGAGCATCCGACCGATCGGCTCCTCGAACAGCGGCCGCATGTAGTCGGGGTTGAGCAGGAACATGCCTGCACCCGCGACGAACGGGGCAAAGCCCAGCACGAGGCCGGTCATGCGCCCTTGGGCGGTATGGGTGCGGAGCTGCCGCCGGAAGGTGAAGCGCTCCCGGATCACCTCCGAGAGCTTGTCCAGGATCTCGGCCAGGTTCCCGCCCACGTCCCGCTGGATCAGCAGTGCGGTGGCGAAGATCCGCACGTCCGGCAGCGAGATCCGGTCGGACATGGACTTGAGCGCCTCGTCCAGCGGGAGCCCGTAGCGCAGCTCCTCGAAGACCTGGCGGAACTCTCCGGCGACGGGCTCCGCGGCCTCCTCGGCCACCATGCCCAGCCCGGTGCTGACACCGTGTCCCGCCCGGATGGAGCGCGTGAGGAGATCGATGGCCTCGGGGAAGTGGGCCTCGAACGCGGCCAGACGGCGGCGGCGGCGGCGCAGGAACCAGAGATAGGGCAGCGCGGCGCCTACCGCCGCCCCGGTGGCTGCGGCCGGCGTGCCGAGACCCAGCGCCAGCAGGCTGAAGCCGCCCGCCACGGCGGACCCGGCCGTCAGCGCCAGGAACGCGGCCAGGCCCAGGTTGGTGCCGCTCTGCTCCAGGAAGTGCTGGAGGTCGGCGAGCCGTGGCACCCGCGCCAACGCCGGCTTGAGCCAGCCGGGCAGGCCCTTGCGCTGCGCCCGCAGCAGGGAGGTCTGTGGACCCCCGTCGCGACGCTCCGCGAGTCGCTGCAGCTCCAGGCGCACGGTGCGCTTGTGCAGGAGCATCCGGACCGACTCGAGCAGCATGGCCACCGCGAACGTGGCGAAGGCCACCGTGAGGAAGGCCAGGAGCGCCTTCAGCTCGGGCGTCATCTCCACGGTGCCCATCATCGGCGCTCCCAGGGCATCTCGACCAGGTCCGCCGTCAGATGGGGCGTGGCCGCCGAGAAGAGCGCCTCGGACAGGTGCACACCGTAGTTGCGCAGACGCTCGGCGTACTTGGGGCGGATCCCGGTCGGCTGGAAGCGTCCCACGACCTGGCCCTCGGCGCTGATGCCGTCCCGCTCGAAGACGAACAGGTCCTGCATCGAGATCACGTCGCCTTCCATGCCGACGACCTCGGCCACGCTCGTGATGCGGCGCGTGCCGTCGGAGAGGCGACTGACGTGCACCACCACGTCGATGGCGGAGGCGATCTGCTCGCGGATCCCCTTCTCCGGCAGATTCAGGCCTGCCATGGACACCATGGTCTGGAGGCGGGACAGCGCGTCGCGGGGGCTGTTCGCGTGTAGCGTGGTGAGGGATCCGTCATGGCCGGTGTTCATGGCCTGCAGCATGTCCACGGCTTCGGCGCCGCGGACCTCGCCCACCACGATCCGGTCGGGTCGCATACGCAGCGAGTTGATCACCAGTTGGCGCTGGGTGACCATCCCCGTGCCCTCCACGTTCGGAGGTCGCGTCTCGAGGCGGACCACGTGCGGCTGGCGCAGCTGGAGCTCGGCCGAGTCCTCGATGGTGACGATGCGTTCGTCTACCGGGATGCTCTCCGACAACACGTTCAGCAGAGTCGTCTTCCCGGCGCCGGTCCCGCCCGAGATGAGGAGGTTGAGCCGGGCGCGCACGCAGCCCTGCAGGAACTCCAGCATCTCGCGCGTCAGCGCCTTGGTCCGCAGGAGGTCGCCGGCGCTGAGCGCGTCCGACCGGAACTTGCGGATGGACAGGTGGGCCCCGTCCACGGCGAGCGGGCCGATCACCGCATTCACGCGCGATCCGTCCCCGAGGCGGGCGTCGACCATCGGGGAGGAATCGTCGATCCGGCGGCCCACGGCCGAGACGATGCGGTCGATCACCTGGAGCAGGTGGGCCTCGTCACGGAAGCGGATGTTGGTCTTGTGGATGCGGCCGTTGCGCTCCACGTAGACGTGCTCGTGCGTATTGACCAGGATGTCCGAGACCTCGGCGTCCTGCATCAGGGGTTCGAGCGGGCCCAGTCCGAAGACCTCGTTCAGCACCAGCTCCGCGATCAGCTCGCGTTCGTCGAGGTTGAGGGGGGCCTCCTCCTGGACGAGCAGGCTGCGCACGATCGCCCGTACCTCGGACACCGCATCCTCGTCGTCGCGATCGATGATGGCGCTGAGGTTGAGGCGCTCGATCAGCTGACGGTGGACGCGGGTCTTGATCTCCTCGAACAGCGGGCTGTGCTCCCGCTGGTAGGAGATCTCCGCGCCTTGGGCGGCCGCCCACCGACGCGAGACGTTCGCCTCGTGGCGGCGTCGCTCCCACGCGGTGGGCTCGTCCGGCTGGTCGTTCATCGCAACGGGGAGCACGGGCCTATCCTGCATGGTTCGTCACCTTTCCGTCGGACGCGCGCCCACCCGCTGCGGCGCGGCGTCGTCCGGACCCGAAGGGGAGGAATCCGAAGCGCGAGGGCCGGGTCGTGACTTCGACCCCGCCGATGACCCCGGCCAGACCGCGGACATCGCGGCCGAACACGGAGCGGTTGTCGTCGACCACGGGCCGGCCCGCGTTCAGCGCCTCGATGACGGCCCGGTAGTCGTTGGACACGGTCCAGTAGGCGGGCAGCCCGAGCGCCTTCTCGATCTCGGAGCCCGAGATGAGCTCGCGGGAGTCGGCGCGGTTGACCACCAGCCGGAGCGAGCCGTCCGTGGCGGAGCGGCGCAGCTCACGGAGAAGGGGGAGGCTGCGCGCCAGGTTACGGATCGAGGCCAGATCGGGGGTCGTGACCAGGAATACCTCGTCCGCGGCCTGGAGCGCAGCCACCGTCGGTGTGTTGAACGACTTCGGCGCGTCGACCACGACGTACTCGTAGGCGCCGCGCAGGAAGTCGAGGATCTGCCCCACGCGCTCGACGTCGACCGCCTGGGGGTCGGCCGGTGCATACGGGGCGGCGAGCACCTCGAGCCCGGACTCGTGGCGATCGATGTACGACGCCAACAGGTCGGAGTCGACGCGATGGAAGTTCCGCAGCAGATCGACCACGCTGAACCGTGGCTCGATCCCCAGCGTCAGGGCCGTCTCTCCCAGCTCGAGGTCGAGATCCACGAGCAAGGTGCGCTTGCGGGTCACGCGGTGCAGCTCCACCGCGAGATTGGTCGCCAGCGTCGTCGAACCCGAGCCGCCCTTGGGACTGAAGATCACCAACAGCTTTCCCGGCTGCCTCGACCCGTCAGGGGCTTTCTTCCCGAGCTTGCGGATGACCCGATCCATGGCCTCGCGCAGGGCGGACTCATCGATGGGCTTCTCCACGTACTCGGAGATCCCGGCCTGCATCGCCGAGAGCAGAAGCTCCGGCGAGAGGTCGGCGCCGAAGCCGATCAGCTTCCGGCTCGGGTTCGACTCGATCAGGAACTGTGCGAAGCGCAACGCGATGCCCGGATTGTGCTCCAGGTCCAGGAACGCGAGCTCCGGGTCCAGCGTCTCGAGCTGATCCAGGTGGCGGGTCTGGATGTCCGTGAACGGGGAGTCCACTTCCAGCACCACCGAGACGGCGTCCTGGCCCGCGATCACGCGGGCCAGGTCCGTCCGCAGCGCGGGGTCGGTCGAGAAGACGGCGGCCTTAACGGCCATTGCCGTTCTCCCGGACCGGCGCACCCCAGGTGTCCGGCTCTCCGGTGGGGAGCTCCGGGGCCACGTTGCTCGGACGCACCAGCTCGGGCGTCACCAGCACCAGGAGCTCCGTGCGATTCTGGCGCAGGTCCTTCGAGCGGAAGAGCGCGCCGAGGATCGGGATGTCCCCCAGCAGGGGCAGCTTGTTGGAGTTCTCCACCCACGAGTTGTCCATCAGCCCGGCGATGGCGAAGGTCTGACCGGGCATGAGCTCCACGGTCGTCTCGGCCTTGCGCGACGTGAGGGAGGGCACGCGGAAGCCGGAGAGCTCGACGCCGTTGGCGAAGTCCAGCGCGGAGACCTCGGGAGCCACGTGCAGGCGGATCGCACCGCTGTTCGTGATGTCGGGCGTGAACGACAGGCGGATCCCGAACTCCTTGAAGAGCACCGAGATCGCCGTCGCGCCCCCGGTTCCTTGCACCACCGGCACCGGGAACTCACCGCCGGCGAGAAAGGAGGCCTGCTCACCGGGCATGGCCAGCAGGTTGGGCTCGGCCAGGCTGCGGAAGAGGCCCTGCCCGCGCAGCGCCTGCACGAAGGCCCCGAACTTGGATGCGTCGTGGAAGAGGAAGAAGTTCACGGCGTCCGAGAACGTCTGCTCCGGACCGTCGCCTTCCAGGAAGTCGCGGCTGAAGGGCACCACGCCTCCGGCCGTCAGGCCGCCCTCGTCGTCCCCACGCACGTTGCGCGGATCGACGCGGGTCACGTTCACGCCGTACTGCTCGAGCGCGTTGCGCGAGACTTCGGCGAAGCGCACCCGCAGGAGAACCTGACCCTGGTCGGGAAGGCCCAGGTGGTCGAGCACCTGGACGTCTTCACCGAGCGTCCGGGCCAGCTCCAGCGCCTGGTCGCGCGTGCGGGTGTCACGCACCTGTCCGCTGAGGACGACTCCGCTGCCGACGGCGGACACGCGGATGTCCTCGTCGGGGAAGAGGCGCTCGAATTCGGCTTCCAGCGTGGCGGCGTCGGCCGTGATCCGCACGGTGTAGAGCGTCAGGGTGCCGGTGTTGTCCCAGATCAGCAGGCTCGTCGTGCCGCCGGCCTTGCCGTTGACGACCACCTCGTTGTTGGAGACGAGGACGGCGTCGGCGGTCTCGGGATCGGCGATCGAGACCCGGCGCAGGCCGGACGGCACCGTGACGAGCGCGGAGTTGCCCACCGCGATGGTGATGAGGCGCTCCCGCCCCGCGTTCTGCGTGACGGACGGGGGGGCCGCCGCGACCGCGCTGTCCGGCGGTGTCTGCCAGGCGCGGACGGAGCCCGCTCCCAGCAGGAAGAACGAGAGCGCGAGGACGACGATGCGCCCGGGACGACGGGTGTCCATCAGCGGTTTCCTCCGGGGATCTGGGAGCTCGACTTCTCGGGGCCGCGGAAGACCTCGATGGTCGGGCGGGGGGCGACCGGGGCCGCGGTGCGGACGACCCGGCGCACGGGTGCCGCGGACGACGGCAGCAGCGTGCGGGTGCTCGTGCCTTCGGTCTCGGCGAGCTCGAGGTCGAGCGGATTGCGCAGGACCAGCTGGATCCGGCCCTTGGTCGCGGCCAGCGTGAGGCGCTCCGCCTCGGCCGGATCCACGAGCAGGGTCACCACGGGAACCGACTTCGGTTCGCCACGGAAGTCCCGCTCGGTGGTCTGACCGGCCGCCAGCACCTCGATGTTCTGCAGCACGACCTGCGTGCGCGGCTCGTCGAACTGGGCGGCCTGGTCCAGCGTCGCCAGCACGTCCACCCGGGTTCCGGGTGTGGCCCAGCCGGAGACGGCGATCACGTCGTCCACCTTGACGCTCATGGCGCGCTTGCCGGCGGGGATGGTGATGGCCAGACCCGATCCGGCCTCGCGGTTGGCGAGCTTGGTGGACATGAGCGGCTCGTTGGCGCGAACCGACACGATCACGCCGCGCCCGACCACTTCGGCCGGAGAGACCGCGTAGCCCGACGGCACCTCGCGCTCGGGCCAGGCGACCAGCTTGATGTCGGTGGCTTCGACCACGTCACCGGGTGCGAGGTCGCGAGCGGCCAGGACCACCTCGGTCGCCGGGACGGCGGCGGAGGCCTCCCGGGGGCCGGCGTCCCGCAGGAACGTCCACGCCAGCCAGGCCGCGACCGCGCCCGTAGCCAGCGCCAGGGAGAAGACCAGTCCGAATCTCTTGCTCATGGCTTCAATCCACCTCGGTACGGGACGGCCGGATCAGACGAGGAACCAGCCGGCCAGGGCTCCGGCCGCGATCGCGACGCCGTACGGCAGCGCGTGCGCACCAGGGGAATCCAGTGTGATGGGTGCGCCGTGGCCGGGGCCCTTCCAGCCGTTGAACGTGCGCAGCCCGAATGTCGATACGATGGTGTGCAGGTTGGCCGCGGTCTCGTAGACCCGGCGGCGGGCCAACACCTGCACGACCGCCATCACACCGCCGACCAGCGCCATGACGAGCAGGGCGGTGTCCAACCGCGCCGGCCCGAGCAGCGCGCCGGCTGCGGTCAGCATCTTCACGTCTCCGCCGCCGAGCCCGCCCGTGAGGAAGAGCAGCAGCGACAGCGCGAAACAGATCCCCGCGCCCGCGAGCCCCGACCCCACCGATGCGAAGCCATCCGGTGCACGCAGCAACAGTGCGGCGGCGAACACGCTGACGGTCAGCAGGTTCGGGATGCGGCGCTCGCGCACGTCGAACCAGATGCCGCCCAAGGCCAGCACCAGGAGCAGTGCGGTGGAGATCGTGGAGTTCGTCATGATCACGGGGGTCTGCGGCTGGGACCGGAGGCCGAACGGCCTCCGGTCCCGAGGCCCGCAGTGGCTTAGTTGCCGCCGGGGTTCTGGAGCTCGGCCGCAGCGTCGTTGAAGACCTGCGAGATCTGATCGCGCAACACGATGATCGCGGCCGTGACGCCGAGGGCGATGATGACGATCAGGAGCACGTACTCGGTCAGGTCCTGACCGGACTCGTCGCGCCAGAGGGCGTTGAGCAGGGCGGGCATGAAACTCCTCCAGGGTGTGTGCTGATGCGGGTTCCACGAGTGCGGCTCATCCGCTCTCGGGACGACGCGCCAGTCCTATGGAGAAGCTGTGCCAGCGAGGGGCGGGTTGTGGTGCAAGGCTTGGAAGTGGTTGATGGATCGTCACTTGGAGCCGCGGAGCGACAGATCATCCATCGCGCCGCGCGGCCCTTGACCGCGCGAACGTGTGGAGGCGCCACGACGCCTGTGTGGGGAACGCCGCGGCACGCACGAGAGGGTCGTGCAGAATGCGGCAGTGGGTGCGGACCGACGCGAGGTCGATCGCGCGCGGCTTACACGCGCGTCAAGCGGTCAGCGGAACGTCCCGAAGTCGACGCTGCGCAGCAGCGTGCCTCCACTGAAGTTCACCGTGACGGTGGGATTGGGCTCGGGCGCCACCACCGAGGCGATGTAGCTGTAGAGGCTCGACACGCGCGCGTAGACGCCGGGCTGGGCCGCGCAGCGCAACCCGAAGCTGGTGATGCCGATCGCGACCTGGCGGACGCCCTCCTGCACGAAGAAAGGTCCCCCGCTGTCGCCCTGGCATGAACCGGTGCCGAGCGTGGGCGCGCCGCAGATCATACCGTCGGTCAGGCCCTGGAACGCCTGCCCGCATTGCTGGTTGGAGATCACCGGCAGCGGTGCCTCCTGCAACACCTGCGACACCGAGCCTCCGGCCAGCGTCAGGCCCCAGCCCACGATGGTGCCTACCACCCCCGGAGCGGAGAGGGCGGGCTCGGTGCCGTCGTCCGGCCAGATCCGCCGGACGAGGAACGGCCGATCGAGCTCCAGGAGGGCCAGGTCGCTGTCGAAGGTCTCCGACTGCCCATAGGCCGGGTAGATGCGTACGCGCACCACGTTGGCAACGGTGCCGCCGGCATTGTACAGCGTGCTTCCGACCCGCACGGTCACGTCCGCCGCGACCAGCTCGTCGACGCAGTGCGCCGCCGTCATCACCCAGGTGGACGCGATGAGCGAGCCGCCGCACAGACCGACGATCCCGCCCCCCAGGTCCATGCGCAGCGAGACCTGGAAGGGGTGGGTCGCGATGTCCGTGTCGGTCCCTCCGATGATGCGGGCCGCCTGAAGGGGGACGACGGGAGCCGGGCCGCTGAAGGTCGGCGTCCAGCCCAGGGTCATCTCGAGCGCCACGACGTGCGGGACCGACTCGTCGAGGCCGGTGAAGGCGTAGGTGCCGTCGGCGCCGGTCACGGTCGTCGCCTCGCCCGGGTCACGGATCCCGTCTGCATCCGCGTCGAGGAAGACGGTCCTCCCGGCCGACCCCGGCTCTCCGCCGTCGCGGACGCCGTCCCCGTCCAGGTCGTGCCACACCGTGCCCTGGAGCGTCGCGGCCCCGGAGCCCGGTGGGGAGTCCACCGTGACGGTGCCCGTGGCGGTGTCCGCGGCGCCCCGGGCGTCCTGCACGATGAGCCGCACCACGAACTGCCCCGGGGCTGCATACGTGTGGCGCGTGCGCTCGCCCGAACCGGTGGCGCCGTCCCCGAAGCTCCACGCCCACGTCGCGACCTGGCCGTCCGGATCGGTCGAGCCGCTCCCGTCCAGCTCCACATCGAGAGGCGCGTTCCCCCGGTCCGGCGACGCCGTGAAGCGGGCGCTCGGCGGCTGGTTCGCCGCGGGAGGCGGTGGCTGGGTCCCTCCGTCCCCGCCGCCGCATGCGGCCAGCGAGCCGGAGAGACACGCGCCCAGGAAGACGAGACGGGCGGACTGACGGGGCAGGCGCATGGTGGTAGAGTTGGGGTGGGCCTGCGGAGCAAGGTGCTCCGCACCCGACCGACCCGGCAAGCCACGCGCGCATCGGCCTCGACAGGAAACGCATGCACCGACGCCACCGACACCTCGGCCTCCGAGCCCCCATCGCGGCCGTGCTGCTGGTCGCCGCCTCCGGCTGTCAGACCCTGCGCGAGATCGCCGCCCTCGAACGGGTGGACTTCACCCTGGACGGCGTGGCCGACGCGCGCCTCGCGGGTGTGGCGCTGGACCGGATCCGCTCCAGCCGGGACGTAGGGGCCGGCGACCTGGCGCGGGTCGCGTCCGCGGTGGCCTCGGGAACCCTGCCGCTGGAGATGGACGTGGTCGTGGGCGCGCTGAACCCCGCGGACAATCCCACGCAGGCGCGCCTGGTCCGGATGGAGTGGACGCTGCTCCTGGAGGACCGGGAGACGGTCGGCGGCACGTTGGACGGTGTCACCGTGTTGCCTCCGGGCCAGCCCACCCGCATCCCGATCCACGTCGAGCTGGACCTGGTGGACTTCTTCCAGGGAAGCGCCCGCGACCTGCTGGAGCTGGCGCTGTCGCTCACGGGGCAGGGTGGCGCCCCCAAGAACGTCACCCTGCGCGCCACGCCCACGATCGAGACGGCCCTGGGTCCCATCCGCTATCCGTCGCCGATCACCATCGTGAGCGAAGACGTCGGGGGCGGCGCCCGCTGAGCCCGGTCCGCTGCCGTGGGTGGACGTCGGGCGGGTCGGCAGGCATCGTCCGGCGGTGGGGCAGATGGGGGAGCGAAGCGCGCGCGACCGAGCGCGCCGTGCTGCGGACTCCGGATGAAGGAACGCCTGCCTACGGGTTCAGCTGGTGGATCCGCACGTTGAGCGCGGAGGCCAGCGAGACCCAGACGAGGTAGGGGAGCAGGAGCAGCCCGGCCACGGTATCCAGCCGCCAGAACACGACGAGCGTGGCGCAGACGGCCAGCCAGAGCGCCAGCACCACGGGAATGGCCGCGCCCGGTCGGCGCAGCAGGAAGAACACCGGCGACCACGCGGCGTTGAGCGCCAGCTGGACCGCGAAGAGCACCCAGGGCAGGGCGCCCACCCCACTGCCGTTCACGTCGATGCTCCAGACGCGGTACAGCGCATAGCCCATCATCAGGTACAGCACCGTCCACACGGGTCCGAACACCCACGACGGGGGTGTGAACCAGGGCTTGCGCAGCCGGGGATACCAGTCGCGCACGCCCGCCGAGGTCACCCAGCCGCTCAGGATCCCGATGCCGAGCGGGACCAGCAACGCGACGGCGAGCCGGACGCCGTCGCTCACGTCACACCGTGGCGGAGAAGGCCGGGCGCTCGGTGGGGGACGCGTGCAGGTGGGCGTCGAAGGCCATGGCGATGTTCCGGACGTAGTAGCGGCCCACGGGAGTCACCGTGACGGCCTCGTCCTCGACGCACACCAGACCATCGTCGACCAGCGGCGCGAGGCGCGCGAACGCGTCGGGAAGCGCCTCGGCGGGCCCGATGCCGAATTCGTCCACCGTGAGGTCCGATGGGATCTCCAGATTGCACATGAGGTGCTCGATCACCCGCGCCCGCAGCCGATCGTCGCGCGTCATCTGCAGGCCACGCACGATCGGGAAGCCGCGGTCATCCAACGCGCGCTGATACCCCGCCAGACTGGCGTCGTTCTGCACATAGCGTCCGGCGAGCTGCCCGATGCCCGACACCCCGAACGCGATCAGGTCGTCCCCGCCTCCGGTGGTGTAGCCCATGAACGTGCGCCGGAGCGTCTTGTGCCGTGCGGCGCGCGCCAGCTCGTCGTCCGCGCGGGCGAAATGGTCCAGACCCACCCAGGTCCAGCCGGCCCCTTCGAGACGTTCCACGGCGTCGAGCAGCATCTCCAACCGCTCCGGCGCGCCCGGGAGCTCGTCGTCGTCGATGGCTCGCTGGTTGGGCCGGAGCGCCGGGACGTGGGCATAGGCGAACGTCGCGATCCGGTCCGGGCCCAGGGCCAGGATGCGGTCCAGCGTGCGGGCGAACGTCTGCCGCGTCTGGCGGGGGAGCCCGTAGACGAGGTCCAGGTTCACGCTGGTGAAGCCCGCGCGTCGGCACCCCTCGTACAGGCCGACCGTCTCTTCGTCCGATTGCAGCCGGCCGATCGCCGTCTGCACACCGGGGTCGAAGTCCTGCACCCCCAGGCTGACGCGGGTGAAGCCCAACGTGCGCAGGAAGGCGGGCAGACCCGGCCGCGCGATCCGCGGGTCGAGCTCGATCCCGATCTCGGCGTCCCCGAGCGCAAAGACGCTGCTCAACCGGGACAACAACCGGTCGGTCTGGGCGTCGTCCAGGAAGTTGGGCGTCCCGCCACCCCAGTGCAGCTGGGCCACGCGGCGTCCGGTCCCGACGATCTCCACCACCCGACCGATCTCCGCCTCGAGGTGGTCCAGGTAGGCGTCCACGATCTCGGTGCGGTGGGTGACCATCGCATTGCAGCCGCAATACCAGCAGCGCCGTCCACAGAAGGGGATGTGCACGTACACGGACAGGTCGCGGCTCGGGTGACGGGCCACCTCGTCGAGCGCGTCTTCGTAGTCCGCCCCGTCGAAGCCGGCGTCCCAATACGGGACGGTGGGATAGCTGGTGTAGCGCGGCCCGGCTCCGGCGTACCGCTCGCGGCGGACCTGGACCTCCGTCCGCCGGTGCGAGGCGGCGGGCGCGATCATACGCGCGCCTCTTCGGGCGCCGCGTCCGCCCCGTCCGTCACCAGGGACGCGGCCCGGGCGCGCGCCCGCTGACGGGAGAAGCCGCGCGGATCGAGGAACTCGTCGATCTGGGCGTCGTCTCCGGCGGCCACCCCGGCGCTTTCGCCGTCCGTGGGGCAGGAGCGCACGTTGCGGCGCGGCCGCTCGGCCGAGATCTGCACCAGTTGCTCCTGGGAGAGCACCTTGTCGGGATCGAACTTCCAGTCGATGTCCTTCTGCCCGTAGAAGTTGATCCGGCCCAGATCGTAGAAGCGCCGCTCCATGCTGCTCTTCAGGAACGCCTTCAGACACCCCAGCATGTAGCGGCGCTTGAACGGATCCTTGATCCAGGGATAGCTCAGGAACGACTTCCGCATGTAGAAGCGCCGATAGTTCTTCATGACGCCCTGCAACACCTCGCCCCGGGTCATCATCTCCGGCTTCATGATCGGGGTCACGAAGTTGTAGCGGGAGTAGTCGCGGACCTCGACCTTGTCTCCCAGCTCCTCGAAGAGGTCGGAGAACGGCCAGGGGGTGTACATGTTCCAGTTCACCATGTCGGCTCCCCAGTCGAGGGCGTACCGGTAGGTATCCTCGATGGTCTCCGGCGTCTCGTTCTCGAGGCCGATGATGAACTGGGCCTCCGCCACAATGCCTGCCTCGCGCAGCAGACGGATGGCCTTCTTGTTCTGCTGGATCGTCGTCTCCTTGCGGAAGCGCTCCAGGTTGAGCTGGGCCGAGGCCTCCGTGCCCAACGACACGTGGACGAGGCCGGCCTTGCGGTAGAACGGCAGCAGCTCCTCGTCGCGCAGGATGTCGGTGACGCGGGTGTTGATGCCCCAGTGGATGCCCAGGTCCCGGTCGATCAGCTCCTGGCAGAGCTCCACGAACTTCTTGCGGTGGATCGTGGGCTCCTCGTCCGCCAGGATGAAGAAGCCGACGTCGTGGTCGCGCACGAGCGTCTCGATCTCGTCCACGAAGCTCTTTGGGGAGCGGACGCGGTAGGTGCGCCAGAACTTCCACTGCGAGCAGAAGGAGCAGGTGAAGGGGCAGCCGCGGGCGAAGTTGGGGATCGCGACCCGTACGCCCAGGGGGATGTACGTGTACTTGTCCCACTCCAGGATGCCCCAGTCGGGCGTGAGGCTGTCCAGGTCCTGGATCGGAGGGTGGGCCGGCGTGGCCACCGCGCGCCCGTTCTCCAGGTAGGCGATCCCGCGGATGGAGGCACGGTCGCGCTCCAGGGTGCCGGCCGCGGCCGCGCGCACCAGCTCCACGAGCACCTCCTCGCCCTCCCCCCGGACGATGTAGTCCACCTGCGGCGCTTCCGTCAGGACCTGGCCGTACATGAAGGTGGCGTGTGTGCCGCCGAGCACGGTGATGGCCTCCGGGTGCACGCGTTTGGCGATCTCCAGTGTCTTCTGCGCCTGGTAGATGGAGGGCGTGATGCACGTGCACAGGATCATGTCGGGCCGATCCTCCGCCAGCAGCCGCTCCAGCGCCTCGTCGTCGATGTGGTTGGTCATCGCGTCGATGAAGCGGATGTCCGTGAACCCGGCGCGCTTCAACGCTCCGGCCAGATAGGCCACCCAGGCGGGCGGCCAGTTGCCCGCGATCTCGGCGCCGCCGGAATGGTAGTTCGGATGGATCAGCACCAGTCGCATGAGAGCTCTCCTACCGGACGTGGAGATCGGCCCGATCCTCGTCGAGCCAGACCAGGAATGCGCACTCCGTGTCGCCGCAAGCGACGCAGTGCGTTTCGCGCACGCGTAGCCGTGCGTCGATGAGCGAAGTCAGCAGCGTCTCGAACGCGCCTTCGTAGAAGCTTCCCAGGACGCGCTCGGTGTGGCAGCCGTGGCAGGTCGGGGCGCCCGAGAGCCGGAGGACGAGGGGCGGACCCCGCTCCACCCGGAACGCGGCGCTGCCCGCGAAGGTCCAGGCGTGCCGCGCGAATGCACGCAGCAACACCGGCAGAGCGATCCGGCGGGGCAGGGTCCGCAGCAGGAACCGGATGGGAGCCGGGATCCGGTGGGCACGCACGTAGTCGGCGGTTGCGACCCCCGCTTCCTTCAGGAGCCGGTCGGACTCGGAGGGGGAGTACGCCCGGCGGACCTCGGCCGTCAGCGCGCGGAACCACGCTTCCGGGATCATGCCCGGGGGAAGGGCCTCGGGCACGCCCGCGGCCCGCGCCAACGCGGCCGCCCGCAAGGGACCATCGGCGGCGGTCACCCGTTCCAGCAGCCGGATCACGGCGTTCGGACCGATGCGGGGCGTGGCCGTTGCCCCGGGAGACGACGCCTCCCGCACCTCGCGCTCCTTCTGCACGCCGGGCTTCCGTCCTGCCACGCCTGAGCGTCCTTCCCGGGACCCGCCTGCGACCCGGTCCGACTGTCCATCATACATTACGATCATATGTGTAATGCAAGACTTACAGACGGCCCGCCAGTCGGGAATTTCCCCTCACGGCGGTGGGGCGTTCACCCGCGCAGCAGCGGGCCCTTGAAGACGCGGAAGAGGAACCAGAAGGCGGGCAACAGCAGGATCGCCCCTCCGCCCAGGATGCCGAGGGCGATGCGCAGGACGATGGGATCGGCGGCCGCCTCCTCGACCGTGAGGCATCCCACGACGATCCAGGGGTGCAGGGCCAGCCCCCATCCGAGGAGGATCAGGGCGGACGAGGACGCGGCGAAGACCCGGGCCCACCGGAAGCGACGGACCCACAGGGAGCGGAGCCCGCCGAGGAGGGCGAGCACACCGGCCGCCACGCCCAGGAGTCCCTCGCGGCTCGACCAGAGGTGATCGGCGACCTCGCGGGCCTCGATCAGGGCGAGCAGGGCCGTTGCCGCCCCGGTGAGCAGGACGCCGGCGCCGGACGCCAGGGCGCGGCGCCGGAAGTCCTCCACGAGCTCGGGGTCGTCGGTGTCCAGCGTGAGGTAGGTGGCGGCCAGGAACGCGAACAGGGCCAGGGCGAACAGACCCACGGCGAAGGGGAACGGGTGCAGCCAGGGGCGGAAGAAGGCCCCCAGGTCGCGCGGCGGCGTGCCGCACTCGATCGAGCCCATGGAGATGGTGCCCACGATCACGCCGAGCGTGATCGGCGTGACGAGGCTGCTGACCGAGAAGACCAGCTGCCACCCCGGAGCGGCGCGCTCCTCCTCTTCGGTGGTCTTGCGGATCACGAATGCCGAGCCCCGCAACACGATGCCGATCAGCATGACGGTCAGCGGCACGTGCAGGTGCGTCAGCACGAGGGCGAACGCGGAGGGGAAGGCGGTGAAGAGCAGCACGACCGCCACGATCATCCAGATGTGGTTCGCCTCCCAGACCGGCGCGATCGCATGGGAGATCGTGCGGCGTTGTGCGTCGGCGCGGGGCCCGCGCGCGAGCAGGTCCCACACGCCGCCGCCGAAGTCCGCGCCGGCCAGGGGCACGTAGATCATCAGGCACACCAGGATCCCACCGGCGACGACCTCGGGGAGCGTCATGATCCCGACTCCACCTGCGCCCGGCGCTCCTCGGTGCGTGTGATCCGTCCCATCACCAGGACCAGGACGACCGACAGGAGCACGTAGAGCAGCGTGAAGGCCACGAACGGAACGACGAGCCCCGGCATCGGCGTCACCGCGTCGGCCGTCTTCATCACGCCGTAGATGACCCAGGGCTGCCGGCCCACCTCGGTGACCACCCAGCCCGCCTGGATCGCGAGGAATGCGAGCGGCCCGGCCGCCACGAACAGGAACAGCAACGGCCGCGCGTCCAGGGCGCGCCGGCGCGCGAGGCGCCACAGGGCGACGAGGCCGAGCCCGGCGAGGAACACACCCACGCCGATCATGATCTGGAATCCGAGCCGTACCGGAAGCAGCGGTGGCCACAGCTCCTCCGGGAAGTCCTCGAGACCCTGCACCACGGCGTCCGGCGAATGGCCGTGGAGCAGGCTGAGTCCGCACGGCACCGCCAGCGCCCAGCGGGTCGTGCGCGTCTCGGCGTCCGGCAGCCCGCCGAGGAGCAGCGGCGCGCAGGCGCGGGTCTCGAAATGCGCTTCCATGGCGGCCAGCTTGATCGGCTGCTGCTCCCCGACGACGCGGGCGCTGAAGTCACCGCTGATCGGCTGCAGCAGTGCGGCCACGGCACCGAGGCCCACCGCCAGCCGCAGCCCGGCCTGGTGGAAGCGGTCCCCGGGCCGCCGCAGCAGGCGCCAGGCGTGCAGGGTCGCGGCGCCGAACCCCGTGGCGACGTAGGCGGCGAGCAAGGCGTGCACGGCGTTGGCGATCCAGAACGGATTGGCCATGGCGGCCACCGGGTCGATCCCCAGCGGTCCGTCCGGCCCCGCCTCGAAGCCCACCGGCGCGTTCATCCAGCCGTTGACGCTGAGCACGAAGAGCCCTGATGCAGCCCCGCTGAGGGCCACCACGACGCCGGAGGCGAGGTGGATGCGCGGGGAGACGCGGCCCCACCCGTACAGGTAGATCCCGAGGAAGATGGCTTCGGCGAAGAAGGCCAGCCCCTCCAGGGAGAAGGGCATGCCGATCAGGGGACCCGCGTACTCCATGAAGGTCGGCCAGAGCAGGCCGAGCTCGAAGGAGAGGACCGTGCCGGAGACGGCGCCGACCGCGAAGAAGAGCGCCAGCCCGCGGGCCCAGGCGTCGTTCAGGCGGCGGTACAGCGGCGCGCCCGTCCGCAGCCAGGCCACCTCCGCGAGGATCATCAGCAGCGGCAGGCCGATGCCGATGGACGCGAAGACGATGTGGAAGGCCAGCGAGATGGCCATCTGCGAGCGGGCGGCCAACAGGTCGCTCATCGTCGCTCCGGAAGACGGAAAGGGGACGGCCGGACGGGGCGGGCGGCGCCGGCCCCCGGGCTCATCCGGGTAGCTCGAGCGTCGACGGGGCCCGTGGATCGCCGATGCGTCGGAAGTAGTGATAGACCAGCAGCACCAGGATCCCGAACGCCATCGCCACGATACCCAGACCGACGTCGTACGGTTTCTCCAGGGTCAGGGAGAAGCGGATGAGGATGGTGCAGGCCACGAAGCCCGCATTGCGGAAGACCATGCGGTAGTCGTTGGAATGCAGCGTCGACAGGAGCAGGATGAGGACGTCCGAGAAGATCATGACCGTGAAGAGGTCGACGTAGAACACGGTGCGCACATCGATGGTCGGCGGCGCTCCGCTCCCGGTCCGAGCCACATCCACGACCCACAGGCCCAGGTTCCAGGCGGCCAGGCCGATGAACAGCAGGGCCAGCAGGAGGGAGGTGGCCTTCTTCCGCAGGATGAAGTCACGCACCGGCGGCGAGATCTCGCGCAGCGGTGTGCGCCAACGCGCGTCACGCCGGCGTACGTCGGAGAAGACCGCCACCAGCAGGAACATGAGGAGCCCACCCCCCATGTCGGTCAGCACATCGGCGAACTCTGCGAAGCGCTCGCGCACCACCTGGAAGCTCTCGAACAGCGAGATGTCCTTGAACACGTTGCGGATGACGATCAGGGAGACGATCTCGAACTGACGCTGGATGGAACCGGTGGTGGACTGCGGGATGGCCAGGATGAGCTGCAGCACCTCGAAGAACAGGATGAAGCTGAACGGGGTGTAGAGCGCATGCAGATAGTTGCGGTCCAGCTGCGCCAGCGGGCTGCCGCCCACGTCCAGGTTGCGCGCGATGCTGATCAGCCCGAGGTGGAGGGCGAAGCCGCCCACGGCCAGGAGGATGATCCACCGCTCGAGGCGGTGGACGTGTTCGGTCGTGAAGACACGATCGAACACGCGGGCCAGGCGCGCGGCCGCCGTGGGCGCGTCCGCGACCGCGTCGAGAGGGTCGACGTCGGGGCTCACGCCGGGCTCAGGGGAGGGAGGCGGTGTGGGCCTGGACCCTCTCGGCACCCGGGTGGGCGGCGGCGGTGGATCGCCGCCTGGCCAACCAGGCCAGTGGCAGACCCGCGCCCATCACGGTGACGGCCACGGCGGGCCAGGCGTGCGCCACAAGGAGCATCGTGACCGGCGTGGCGAGAACGGCGACGTAGTACCCCTGCAGCCAGGACGCGGGAAGCGCATCCACCCATCGTCCCGCGCCGGCCAGATCCAGCGCGGCCAGGAGGAACAGACCTGTCGCGAACCACCCGGCCAGGTTGAGCAGCGGCATCCCGTACCAGGACCCGTCCACCTCCCAGACCCAGTACGGGACCAGGTGGCTCATGGCCGGATCGAGCGCGAGGTCCCAGGCGGTGAGCAGCCAGGCGCCCACCACCCAGGTCCCGACGCGCGGCAGGCCCGGCGAAGCGGCACGCCCCAGCCCGAGCGCGGGAACGCACATGGCGAACCAGCTGAGCGGGATGAGGGCGGGGACCTCACCCTGGATGCGCCATCCCAGCAGGCCCGTGTAGTGGTACGGGCCGAACGGGAGTCCGGTGGTGGTGCCGAGCAGCTCGACCCCGAGGCTGAGCAGGAAGACCAGGACCAGCCCTGGAAGCCAGCGCCACCCGGCGGCGCGCCTCAGCGCGATGCCGATCACGACGAGCATGAGGGCGACCTGACCGCGCGCGAACAGCGCGAACGAGGCGCGATAGAACGCCTGGACCCAGGGATGGTCCGGCACGCGGGTGGGATCGAGGCCGAACAGGCCGTAGCCGATCGCCGAGACCACGGCGAAGACCCACAGGGCCTGAAGTCCGCGCCGGTCGCTCACGGCCTGCCCCCCGCGCGGGATTGACGCGGACCGGGCGGCGGCGAGAGCATGTGCGTTCCTCCCGGCCGAGCCTCAGGAGTGGTGAAGATGACCGAGATGCGTGCTTGCCCCCGCTGCACCGACGTCTTCGTGGTGCCTCCGGCCCCCTGCCCGAACTGCGGCACCCGCATCGATCCCACCCCCGGCGCGAGTGACGGCGCGGTCGTCGTGCAGTACCGCCTGAACCGTCTCGGGGCCGCCACCGGGGTGGCGCTGGCCGGCGCGGTGTCGGGGGTCGTGACGTGGGCGCTGGGCCTGCCGGCCTTCGCGCTGGTGCTGCTCCTGGCCGGTCTCGCGCTCGGCGCCGCGCTGCTGCTCGTCGCCTGACGCGGTCGACGCCAGCTCGCCGCCCAGCAGCGACCACTCCAGGATCGAACCTTCCCAGGCCACCCAGCCGACGTTCATCAGGCCACCCCCCGGATCCGGGTCGCGACGTCCTCGGCCTCGAGTGCCGCCCAGTCGCGAGGAACCAGCATCTCCTGCAGGCGCGCCCCGAGCGAGCCGGCCTCGAACTGCGGAGCGTAGGCCCACGTGGCGGTCGGCGGCAGGCTCATCAGCACGCTCTCGGTGCGGGCTCCGCTGTCCAGGCCGAAGCGCGTGCCCCGATCGTGCAGGAGGTTGAACTCCACATAGCGGCCCCGGCGGTGCAGCTGCAGCGCCTTCTCCTCGTCGCCCCACGGCTGCGCGGCGCGGCGCTCCACCACAGGCCCGTAGGCCACCTCCAGGGACTCGCCCACCGCGCGCATCAGCTCCAGCAGACGATCCGCGTCCAGGCCGTGGTCCCCGGGCCGCACGTGGTCGTAGAAGATCCCCCCGATGCCCCGGGCCTCGTCGTCGCGATGCCGGTTCACGAAGTACCGATCGCAGTGCTGCTTGAAGAGCGGGTACAACGCTGGACCGAACGGGCTGCACACGTCGCGCAGCGTGCGATGGAAGTGTACGGCGTCCTCGGGATGGGGAAGCGTGGGCGTGAGGTCCAGGCCACCTCCGAACCAACGGTCGCGGATCCTCCCGCGCGCGTCGCTCAGCTCGAAGTAGCGGACGTTCTCGTGGACGATGGGCACGCACGGGCTGTGCGGATGGGCGACGATGCTCACGCCGACCGCGAAGAAGCCGAGCCCCTCCGGCTCCTCGCCGAGCGCGAGCGCCCGCGCCAACTGGGGCGTCACCGGTCCCTCCACCTCGGCCCGGTTGACGCCCACCTTCTCGAACACGGCACCGTCCGTGAGGACCCGCGCGTGGCCACCGCCGCCCTCCGGGCGGGCCCAGGCGTCCTCGCGGAACCGGGCCTGGCCATCCACCTGCTCGAAGAACCGCGTCAAGCGATCGTGCAGGCGTCGCGTGGTCGCGGCAACGCGACGCCGCCAGAGCGCTGCGCTCGCCGGACGATCGACCGCGACGGACGCGTCCACGTCAGTCCGCCCGCGCCGCCAGGGCGCGCTCCTGTGCCCCGGGGAGGGAGAAGAGGGTGTGGAGGGCATCGGCCATGGGCCCGACCGCGTCCGGGTCGGTGCGCCCGTCGCGCACGGAGCTGAGCGGACGCGCGAGCACCTTGGCCACGATGCGCTCGGCGGTGCGCCGGCCGGTCTCGGAGCCGGCGACGAACTCGACCTCACGCTGGCACACGTCGAGGAGCAGCGCGCGCAGCGGCTCGAGCGCGGAGACGGCCTCCTGCACGCCCAGCCAACGGACGTAGCCGTACGACTCTTCCAACACGATCCGTACCGCGGCGGGCATCGCCGCACGGCGGGCGCGCTCGAGCTGGACGAGCTCGGGGCGGATGTCGTCCAGGTCCGCGAGCTGCACGGCGGCGAGGCGCGAGACCTCCGGGTCCACGTTGCGCGGCATGGCCACGTCCACGAGGACGACCGATCCGGCCGCGTCGCCACGGGCGCGGGCCAGCGCCTCGCGCCGGACCACGGGATCGGGCGCACCCGTGGCCACCACGACGCCCTGGGCCTGCGCGACCTCGGCGTGCAGGCGCCGCCAGGGAGCCCAGCGGCACCCGAGCTCCTGCGCCAGGGCGCGCGAGCGTTCCTCCGAGCGGTTGATCAGCGTGAGCTGCGCGCGGCCGCTGCGGGCCAGCGTGCGGGCCGCGTGGGTCCCGACCTTGCCGCAGCCGACCACGACGGCGCGCAGGCGCCGCCCCTCGCCGAGCGTGCGCAGGACATGCGCCGCCGCTTCGGAGCCCACCGAGCTGCGCCCCGCCATCAGCTCGGTCTCGCGCTTGACGCGCTTGCCGGTCTGGATGGCGGTCTCGAACAGGCGATGCAGGTAGGGGCCCAGCGAGCCGTGCTCCTGCGCTTCGCGGTAGGCGCGTCGGATCTGACCGAGCACGTGGATGTCCCCGATCACCTGCGACTCGAGGCCGCTCGACACGCGCAGGAGGTGCTCGACGGCATCCCGGCCCACCCGCAGGCGCCCGAACGCCAGGAAGGCCGTGCGGTCGGTGTGGTCGACGATCCACCGCGTCGCCATCTCCTCGGCCGCGTCGGCCGCCACGGCGTCCCCGTCCAGATCGGACCAGCCATACAGCTCCACGCGGTTGCAGGTGCGCAGCGATGCGATCTCGCGCACGTGCTGGCTGCGGGTCGGCTGGAAGCTGCCTTCCGGCGTGCCCAGTCGATGGAACTTCTCCCGGATGGCGACGCTGACACTGGAGGCGTCGAGGCCCAGTGAAACGATCATGCCGTCCTCTCCTGCCGGGTCGTGGTCGTGAACGTGGCACCGCCCGCGAGGACGGCCCAACCGAGCTGCGTGAGCAGCCTGGCTCCGTCGGTGTCGAGCACCGCGGATCGTGCGAGCTGGCGCGCCGCTCGCTGCATCAGGTAGCGGCTCTGCCGCTGGGGATTGCGTCCGCCGGGCGGATGGCCCGCCGCCGCGTCCTGCGCGAGGTCGGTGGCGTCGTCAGCCAACTGGTACGCCCAGCCGAGCGCGGTGCCGAACCGCTCGAGCGCGTCGCAGGTGTCGGCCTGCGCTCCGGCGCGGACGGCACCACCGCGCACGGCGAACGCCGCGAGCGAGGTGCTCTTGCAGCGGAACAGACGCCGACGAGGTCCGGTGCCGGGCTTGCCGGCGACGTCGACCGCCTGGCCTCCGGACATGCCATGGAGCCCGAAGGCGCGGGCCCAGGTGCCACAGAGGGCCGCGGCGTCGCGATCGCTGTCGGCGAGCAGCTCGGCCGCGCGCGCCAGCAGCCCGACGGACAGGAGGATGGCGCCCGCCGATCCCACCAGCCGGTGCGTGGCGGGTTGCCCGCGCCGTGCGACCGCGTCGTCCATGCAGGGGAGATCGTCGAGCGCGAGCGAGGCCGCATGGGTGAGCTCCACGGCCACCGCGACCGGGAGCGCGTCCTGGCCCTCGGCGCCCAGCGCCTCCGCGCTCGCGAGCGTGAGCAGGGGCCGCCACCGTCGGCCCGGTCCACCCTCCACGCCCAGCAGCCGCGCCAGGGCGTCGTCCAGGGGCGGGAATCCCAGCTGCAACGCCGTCACTTCGGCCTGCATGGCCGTGTGCAAGCGGGGCGACCAGCGGGAGATGAACGCATCCAGCGACAGGAAGTCCGCCTCGGCGTCCACGTGTGTCCTCAGCCCGACGTTCATGCGCGTACCAAGCCGCTGAGGTGTCCGATGTTCTTGAAGAAGATCCGTGCGTGGGCCAGTGGGCGTGCCGCCACCAGCTCCTTGTGCATGTAGCCCTCGAAGGTCAGCTCCTGGACATCGCGATCGCGACAGATGGCCACGAAGCGCTCGCGGCGACCGTCGTTCGAGTACCAGAAGCGCTGCATCATCGACAGCACGAAGAACACGTTGCCGTGCTGGCGGCGGAAGCGACGGCGGGCCCGACGCAGGGGCCGCGGATCGTCCGTGTCCAGCGCCTCCGCCACGGCCTCGGCCACGAAGCTGGCGCTGGCCATCGCGTAGTAGATCCCCTCTCCGGAGCTGGGCGCCACGACGCCGGCGGCGTCCCCCGCCACGATGACGTCGCGTCCGTTGTCCCAGCGCGGCAGCGTGGTCATCGGGATGGGCGCGCCTTCGCACCGGACGGTCGGGAGCGTGGCCAGGCCCAGGCGGCTGCGCAGCACGCTCACCGCCTCGCGCATCGCGAAGCCCTGCAGGGCGGATCCCGTCCCGACGCTGGTCACGGGCCCGTGCGGGAAGACCCAGGCGTAGAAGTCGGGCGAGAGGACGCCGTCGTAGTGCACGTCGCACCGCGCCGGTGCGAAGCGCTCGTCGGCGTCGGCCGGCGACTCGATGATCTCGTGGTAGGCGAAGACGTGGTGGGCCTTCGCGGCCGCGTCCGGAAGCGCCTGCCGTGCCACCTGGGAGAGCGCCCCGTCGCACCCGATCACGTAGCGGGCGCGGACGCTGCGCTCGGGTCCCTGACGCGAGCGACCGGCGCGATAGTGGACCTCCACCTGTCCTCCGCGCCGCTCGCCCAAGCGGGCGAAGTGACCCGTGCGGCGTTCGGCGCCCGCCGTATCGGCCCGAGCGCGCAGCCACTCGTCGAAGACCTCGCGGTCGACCATGCCGACGAATCCGCGTCCGACGGGAATGTCCACCTGACGGCCGCGCGGAGAGACGATGCGGGCCGTGTCGACCCGGTTCACGAGCAGCGACTCCGGAACATCGAACTCCTGGAGCAGCCGGGGCGGCACCGCTCCACCACACGGCTTCACGCGGCCGGCCCGATCCAGGAGCAGGACAGAGCGCCCTTCGGAGGCCAGCCGCTCCGCGGCCGTGGCTCCCGCGGGACCCCCACCCACGACGACGACGTCGTACGAGTCCATCAGACGGCTCCCGGGGCCGTGGGCCCCTCGTCCGGTGTGGGTGCGATGCCGTAGCGAGCGGCGAGCGCCCACGCATACGGCGGAATGGCGCGGCGGACGCGGCGCGGTCGATGGCGACGCAGCGACGTGATCGCTTCGACCAGCTTCATCTCCACGCGCGTGCGGGCGAACTCCAGTCCGCGCGGGCCGAAGCGCTCCATGCTCCACCGCACCAGCGGGCGCAGGGGCCGGGGCGCGCGCCGGGCGGGCAGGCCGCCCGCGGCGGTCTCCAGGGCTGCGAGGAACGCGCGCACCGCACGCGTGCGATTCCCGCGGGAGGTGGGGGCGGAGCAGTCCAGCTCGCCTTCCAGGCCGGACAGCATCTCCCGCCCACGCGCGTTGCGGACGAGCAACCACTGCTCGCCGTCTCCACCCATGTAGCCCACCGTGATGTCGGCCAGACGGTTGGTGTAGTCGACGCACGAGCGGCAGGTGAGCGGGAAGAAGTCCTCGGGCAGATCGCGGATCGGGAGGTCGATGAACGGGATGCGCCGTTCGCTGCCGTCCCGGAAGCGCAGCTCGACGTGGTAGTCGGGCATGAACTCCATCCACGTCACGTCGTCCGGACGCGTGGTGAGCAGCGTCAGGAAGGTCCGGAAGCGCTCCGTGCTCGTGTTGTCGCTGCAGGGCGTCCCGATGACGTACAGTCGCTCCAGGCCCAGCTCCGCCTCGAGTGCCCGGAGGGCGTGGATCTGGCACGGGACGCCGATCACGGCGATGCGGCGCAAGCCCAGCCGTTCGACCTCGTCCAGCAGCCCGAGGACCGGCGAGAAGCCCATCTTCATCCCGCGGCACTGGCGCATGTCGGCCGCGTGCCGCACCAGCACCGGACGCGGGCGCCAGGGGTCGCCGGGCTCGGACGCGGTCGCCAGGACGGCTTCGACCGTCCCGCTCTCCAGGAGGTGCTCGGCGAGCCGGGTGGTGATCCCCGTCCACTGCGCGCCGGCCGCGGGTCGCCGCAGGCGGGCCCGCACCATCGTCTCGAAGGGCCCGAACCAGCGCTCGTCGCTCCGCTCCGGATCCCACGTGCGACCGTGGGCCGCACGCTCCAGCTCGGCGTACCGGGGATGGATGAACTGACAGGCCCGGCCGCAGCGGCCCGCGTGCCGCGAGCGCGAGACGCCACAGTCCGTGCAGAGGTCGCGCGACCGCGGGGCCCCCAGGGGCACCACGGGCAGCGACGCCCGGACGGTGGCGGTGGTGGTCATGATCGCTAGGCCCCCACCGCCAGGCGGGCGGCCGCAAGCGGGGCCGTCGAGCGCCGCTCGGCCGTACGGACCCCGAGGACCAGGATCGCCGCGGCGCCGAAGAGCAGGGCCTCCGCGCCGAACACCGCGGTGTACCCCAACACCGGGGACCCGAAGTAGCTGCGGGCCACGTCGCTCGCGCCGGCCCCCAGGAAGCCGCCCAGGCCGTACGCGACGGCCTGCGCCGCACCCCAGAAGCCCATGCGGAGCCCCGCGCCGCCCCGCCCCCCCGCGACGGTGAGCCCCATCATGGCGCCGATGGCGGCCACGGCGAACACGCCGTTGGAGAAGCCGAGCCCGAAGACGGCGGCCTTCAGCCCGGCCACCGAGCCGAGCGCGGGCGTGGCGACCAGCGCCACCAGAGCGACCCCGGACGCCGCGCAGCCGAAGGCCGACCAGAGGCGGAGCGTGCCGACCCGGGCCGCGGCGATCGCGCCCAGGATCATGCCGATCAGAACACCGCCGTGCTGCAGGCCGGCGATGCGGGTGGACTCGCCCGGCGTGAGGCCGAAGACGACGCCGGCGAACGGCTCGAGGATGATGTCCTGCGCCGAATACGCCAGCATCGACACGAAGACGAACGTCGCGAAGCGTCGGGCTTCGGGCTCGTTCCACATGACCGCGAAGGCCTCGCGGAAGGACGTCTCGACGGGCTCGGCAGCGCCGCGGTCCAGCGGCTTCTCGCCGCGCCGGCCGACGACACCGAGCAGCGTCAGCACGAACGCGATGCCGCACACGCCGGCGGTGACCTGGACCAGGCGCTCCCCGCTGAAGGGGTCGAGCAGCGTACCCGCGAAGCCGGCGGTCAGGATGATGCCGACGATCATCATGATCCAGGCGACGGCGGCGGCGCCTGCCATGCGCGGCTCTTCCACGCGCTCGGCCAGGTAGGCCAGCAGCGGCGTGCTCGCCGCGCTCACGCCTACACCGAGCAGCAGGAAGGACAGCAGGGCGAGCGCCAGCCCGGCGGGACGCGACACCGCCATGAGCGCAGTGCCCGCAGCGGCACCGACACCGCTCAGGGAGACGAGCGCCATCCCCCCCACGATCCAGGGGATGCGGCGGCCGCTGCCGTCCGAGCCGAAGCCCATCTGGGGCCGCAGGAGCTGCACGAAGAAGTGGAGCGCCACGAGCGCTCCGGGAACGGCGGCGGCCAGGCCCAGCTCGACGACCATCACCCGGTTGAGGGTGGAGGTCATCAGCACCACGACCGCGCCGATGGCGACCTGCACCAGCGAGAGACGGGCGATGCCCGGCCAGCTCAGCCCCGCGCTCCGTGCCATCAGACTCCTCCCCGGACCGCGAAGGCCGCGATCATCATCCCCGAGACATAGAACGGCACCCCGAATGCGCTCAGGCGCAGGGCCATCGCGGGATCGGGAGACCGGAGGAACCCCAGCATGAGCGCGCCCTGGCAGGCCACCAGCGCCGCCACGGCCAGCGCGGCCACCGGATGGCCCCAGTCGAGCAGCAGCACCACCACGACGAGCTGCGCGCCCGCCATCACCGCGCAGGCGACCCGGCTGGCCCCCGCCGGTCCCAGCAGGACGGGCAGGGAGCGCACGCCGTGCGCGCGATCGCCCTCCTGGGACTTGTAGTCGTTGAGGGTCATGATCCCGTGGGCGCCGATGGAGTACAGCGCGGCCAGGAGCAGGACCGCGGCGGGGGGCAGGGCCCCGCCGAGCAGCACGGCCGCGCCCGTCACCCAGGCGAGGCCTTCATAGGAGAAGCCGACCGCCGCGTTGCCCACCCAGCCGTTCGCCTTGAACCGGAAGGGCGGGGCGCTGTAGCCCCACGCCAGGAGAAGGGCCAGGAGGGTGGCCGCCCAACCCCAGGTGCCCAGCAGGGCTCCGGCGGCGGCCGCCACCCCGGTGCCGGCCACGGCCAGCGCGAGGCCGGTGCGCCCGGGCAGCCGCCCCGACGGGATGGGGCGATGGGGCTCGTTGACCGCGTCGACATGGCGGTCGAACCAGTCGTTGACGGCCTGACTGGTGCCGCAGACCAGGGGTCCGGCGACCAGGATCCCGAGGCCGATCTTCCAGGCGGGTGCGCTGGTCCCGGCGGAGATGGCTCCGCAGGCGAACGCCCACATGGGCGGGAACCAGGTCACCGGCTTGAACAGCTCCAGGACCGCCTTGGGCTCGGCCCGAACCGGGGCCGTCGCTGACTGTGAAGTGATCAGTACAGTCATAACTGTCCAGTTAGCTTGACGGTCAGCGGTACAGTAGAGCCCGGCGAGGTCCACCGCAAGAGACCCCGGCCGGGCGTCAGTCGCTCTCGGTTTCTCCCGACTCGATCGAGTGGGTCCGCAGCTTGGCGTAGAGGGTCTGGCGGCTCAGGCCCAGCAGCTCGGCGGCGGCGCTGCGGTTGCCGCCGGTGACCTCGAGGGCCGCCTGGATGAAGTGCCGCTCCACCAGTCCCGACGTCTCGCGGACCAGGTGGGGCAGGGTGACCTGACCGACCAGCGGCGTGAGGCTCTCGACGGCCCGGTCGAGCGATTGGGCGGGGGCCGCAGGGCGCACCAGGCGCCGTCCCACGTCGCGGATCGCGAACAGCATCCCCTCGGGGTCCTCGAGGCGGGCGGCGGAGAGCTCGACCTCCAGCTCCGACCCGAGGTCGCCCAGCAGGGCGGTGTGGATCAGCTTGGCCCGGCCCGTGGCCTTCAGGGCCGATCGGACCACGGCCAGATCGGCACCCGGGCGGCCCAGCCAGCGGTCGAGGGATTCGCCGCCCAGGCTGCTCAGCGGGGCTTCGACGAATTCGGCGAAGGCGGGATTGGCGTAGCGGATCACCCCCTGGAGGTCGGTGACCACCACCCCGTCGGGGAAGGCCTCGAGGGCGGCCAGGGAATCCAGGGCCCCCCGGGTGGGAAGCGCGCGCCCGGCCGAGCTCAGCCCCTGCACCAGGACGGCGCCCTCGGCTCCCGCCAGGAGCGGCGTGAGGCGGAGGACATCCAGACCGAGCGCCTCCGCACCGACGTCCGTCGCACGCGCGTCGCGCCGCACCCGGGTCAGCGCGTCGTCGGCGGAGGACCGCATGTCGGTGGGCAGCAGGTCCCGCAGCGCGCGACCCCGGAGCTCGGCCAACGGCGCCTGCAACGCCACCACGGCTGCGGCGTTGGCGCTCTCGACCGTCAGCTCCGGGCCGCCGAGGATCAGCAGGGGCTCGGAGGCCACCTCGAAGATGAGGCGGTAGCGGGTCTGGACCTGGCGCAGCCGCCAATAGTCACGCTCGAGGGTCTGCTGGGCCTCCACCAGGCGCCGCTGGAGAGCCTCCTGGTCGCGCAGGTCCAGCCCCAGCGCCAGCACCCGTCGACAGTGGGGCAACCGGAACGCCCGGTATCGGACCGGGACCTTGGCGCCGGAAGGGAACAGCAGGTTGACCTGACGGCGGTCGGAGACGCCTTCGTCCAGGGTCTTCCGGAGGAGCTCGCCGATCTTCCAGCGCGTATCGGCGAGCGCCGTCTCCTCCCAGGCGCTGCCGATCCAGCTCCGGGGATCCTCGCCGGCGAACGACGTCCCGAGGTGCACCCCCTCGATCGTGCCCTGTTCGTCGAGGAGCACCGCCAGGTCCGAGGACCCGGCGACCACCTGTTCGAGGAGGTCCTCGTGGCCGTCGATCAGCTCGGTGAGCGGCAGGTCGAACACGGGATGGGTCAGTGGGCGTGGAGCAGGGCCTTCCTGGGTGAGAGGCGGCGCGCGGCTTCCCTCAGGGCCCCCAACGCGTCGGAAGCCCACCCGTCCGCCCCCGCCCTCTGCACCGCCTCCTGCGGGTCTCCGAGGCAGCACCCGCCCAGCAGGATCACGAGGTCCGGATTCCGGGAGGCCCGTCGGAGAAGGCGGACCATCTCGCCCACCTCCGACCCGGCATCGGACAGCGTGACGGAGATGCCCACCAGGTCCGTGGCCCCGGCTCCGACCGCGGCGATGGCGTCGCGGCTCCGGCCCGGCTCGGTGACGCGGACCGACCAGCCGGCCTGGCAGAAGAACTCCGCCACGACCGCCACGCCGAACGTGTGCGGGTCGGCGGCCAGGGTGGTGAAGACGGCCGATCCCCGGCTCACGCCGGCGGCCTGCTCGACCTCTGTCCAGGCCCGGTCCCCGCCCAGGGCGTCGCGCAGCGCCCGCTGGAGCGTTCCCACGCCCAGCGTGACCTCCACGAACGAGCAGACGTCGGTCTCCCACCACCGGCCCAGGAGGCGGGCGGCCGGAGCGACGGCGTCGAGGCAGACGCGCTCCGGACCCCACCCGGCCCCCAGCTGGGCCCGCAGGAGTCCGGCGACACCCCGATCGTCCCCCCCACGAGCCAGCAGGGCCAGGCGGTGCACGAGCCCCTCGGTCGGGGGCTCGACGGCTCCGGCGTGGGGACCGCGGTGGGGGTTCACGCTTGTGGGCGGGTAGGGGTCGGGGCCCCGCTCCGGGTGGACGCGGAGCCAGGAGAGGGCGGGAGTCCGCGTGGGGTCGGAGGTGGCACGTTCACCCGGTTGCACCGCTTCCTCCTCGTGCCCTCCGGCACCCGCGAGGTGACGCCCGTGAGACCCGCACCGGGAGCATACGGACCGGACGCGGGAATGTCAAAGAGTGAGAACGTCAACAATGCTTGACACTCCATCACGACCCCCGCATACTCGTCCAGAACCGGCCTCGCCGCCGGCTCACTCCGTCCCCGACAGGGGGGATCCGTTGGCCAGAGCTCCGCTCTACACGCCGGTCCAGCGCGCCCGTCGCGATGCGTCCCCGTGGACGCGGGTCCAGGCCGTGCTCGCGCCGCTCCAGGTCCTGGTCATGCTCGCCAGCGCCGTGCTCGTGCTCCGGTACCTGGGGCGAGGCGTCGGCTACGACCTGGCCACGGGATCGGTCCTGCTCAAGACCGCGTTGCTGTACGCGATCATGGTCACCGGCTCCATCTGGGAGAAGGACGTGTTCGGGCGCTGGCTCTTCGCGCCCGCCTTCTTCTGGGAGGACGTGGTGAGCATGGTCGTGGTCGGGCTCCACACCGTGTACCTGTTCGGGCTCTTCGGCGGGTGGATGTCGGAGCGGTCCCTGATGGCGCTGGCGCTGCTCGCGTACGCCGTCTACGCGGTCAACGCCCTGCAGTTCGTGCTGAAGCTGCGCCGCGCCCGCCTCGAGCCCCTGGCACTGCTCGGACCAGAGGTGGCGCGATGAGCGCTCCGCTCCCCGTGCTCGACGCCGGCTCCACGTGCGCGCCGGATGTGCGCCGCGAAGACGGCCCGCGCGCCGTGTTCTGTGGCCTCACGTCCATCCTGTGGCTGCACCGGAAGATGCAGGACGCGTTCTTCCTGATCGTGGGCTCGCGCACCTGCGCGCATCTGATGCAGTCCGCCGCCGGCGTGATGATCTTCGCCGAGCCGCGCTTCGGCACCGCCATCATCGAGGAACAGGATCTGGCGGGCATCACCGATCCCTACGAGGAGCTGGAACGCGCCGCCGACCGACTGCTGGAGCGGCGTCCCGAGATCCGCACCCTCTTCCTCGTGGGCTCCTGTCCCTCGGAGGTCATCAAGCTCGACCTGGCGCGCGCCGCCGAACGCATCCAGGAGCGGACCCGCGGGCGCGTGCGCGCGCTGCACTACAGCGGGAGCGGGATCGAGACGACCTTCACCGAAGGCGAGGACCGTTGCCTCGAATCCCTGGTGGCGCAGCTACCGACGTCCACCGACCCGAGCCCGAGCCTGCTCGTCGCGGGGTCGTTGGCGGACGTGGTGGAGGATCAGTTCGCGCGCCTCTTCGACCAGCTCGGCATCGGGCCTGTCGCGTTCCTGCCCCCGCGTCGCAGCACGGAGCTCCCGCCCGTCGGGCCCGGCACGCGGGTGCTGCTGGCGCAGCCGTGGCTCAACGCCACGGCCGACGCCCTGATCCGCCGCGGTGCGAGCATCCTGCCGGCCCCCTATCCGCTCGGGGTCGAAGGCACCCGCGCCTGGGTGAAGGCGGCCGCGCAGGCGTGGAACGTCCCCCAGGACCGTGTGCACGACACCCTGGCCGGGCCGGCCGCACGCGCGCAGCGCGCGCTGGCGCGCTATCGGCCGCACCTGCAGGGCCGGCGCCTGTTCTTCTTCGCGGATTCCCAGATCGAGCTGCCCATGGCCCGCTTCCTCGCGCGCGAGCTGGGCGTCGAGGTGCTCGAAGTGGGGACGCCCTATCTCCACCGGGAGCGCCAGGCCTCGGAGCTGGAGTTGCTCGGCGCGACGCCGATCGTCGAGGGGCAACACGTGGATCGCCAGCTCGACCGCTGCCGCGCTGCGCGCCCCGACCTGTCGGTCTGCGGGCTGGGACTCGCCAATCCGCTGGAAGCGGAGGGGCTGGCCACGAAGTGGTCGATCGAGCTGATCTTCACCCCGATCCAGGGCTTCGATCAGGCTGCCGATCTCGCCGAGCTCTTCGCCCGTCCGCTCGACCGTCACGCGCGCCTCGAGGTGTAGCCATGGAACTCGCGCTCTGGACCTACGAGGGCCCGCCCCACGTCGGGGCCATGCGGATCGTCACGGGGATGCGCGGCATCCACTACGTCTTGCACGCACCCCAGGGCGACACCTACGCCGACCTGCTCTTCACGATGATCGAGCGGCGCGACGCGCGCCCGCCGGTCACCTACACGACGTTCCAGGCGCGCGACCTGGGATCGGACACCGCGTCCATCTTCCAACGCACGCTGGCGGAAGCGTGGGAGCGCTTCCAGCCCGACGTCCTGCTGGTCGGCGCCTCCTGCACGGCCGAGCTCCTGCAGGACGATCCCGGCGGCCTGGCCGAAGCCATGGGCCTGCCGGTACCGGTCATCCCGGTCGAGCTGCCCTCCTATCAGCGCAAGGAGAACTGGGGCGCGAGCGAGACCTTCTACCAACTGGTCCGCGCGCTGGCCGGACCCGACGTCGCGCGTGGCGGTGAGCGCGCGAGCCGTCCGACCTGCAACCTGCTCGGGCCCTGCGGCCTCGGATTCCGCCACCGGGACGACGTGACGGAGATCCGCGGGCTGCTCGACCGCATCGGCGTCGATGTCGCGGTGGTGGCGCCGCTCGGGGCCGACGCGGCCGACCTGGTCCGGATCCCACAGGCCGACTTCAACGTGGTGCTGTATCCGGAGATCGCGCGCACGGCCGCGGAGTGGCTCAAGCGCAATCGCGGTCAGCCCTTCGTCGACGTGGTCCCGATCGGCGTGGGCGCCACCCGCGACTTCGTGGCCGCCGTCGCGGCGGTGGCGGGCCTCGACGCCGAGGTCGCGGCGCGTGCGCTGGAGTCGCGTCTGCCGTGGTACTCGCGTTCCGTCGACTCGACGTATCTGACCGGCAAGCGCGTCTTCGTCTTCGGCGACGCCACCCACGCGGTCGCAGCAGCGCGGGTGGCCAAGGAGGAGCTGGGCTTCGAGGTGGTGGGCCTGGGCGCCTACAACCGCGAGTTCGCCCGCGAGGTCCGAGCGGCTGCCCGCGCGCTGGGTGTGGAGCCCCTCATCACGTCCGACCACCTCGAGGTGGAGCGCGCCATCAAGGAGGCCGCACCGGAGCTCGTGCTGGGCACGCAGATGGAGCGCCACATCGCCAAGCGCCTGGGCATCTTCTGCGCGGTGATCTCGGCGCCCGTGCACGTCCAGGACTTCCCCGCCCGCTATTCGCCGCAGATGGGCCCCGAAGGCGCCAACGTGCTCTTCGACACCTGGGTCCATCCGCTCGTGATGGGGCTGGAGGAGCACCTGCTGGGGATGTTCCAGGAGGACTTCGAGTTCGGGAATGGCGCCACGCCGTCGCACCTGGCGTCGGAGGCGGCCACCGCCGTCGCCGACGGTGCGGGGACGGCGGCGCCGGAGCCCGGGGCGCAGGACGTCGTCGGAGATGCGCTCCTGACGTGGACGACCACGGCGGAGCGCGAGTTGGACAAGATCCCGTTCTTCGTGCGCCGCAAGGCGCGCCGCAACACCGAGCGCTACGCCCGCGAGCAGGGCCTGATCGAGGTCACGCTGGACACACTCTACGAGGCCAAGGCCCACTTCGGAGGGAGATAGGTCGTGCGCGTCGTGATCCTGACCCTGGACCGGCACCGCCGGGCCGCGTGCGAAGCGGCGCAGCGCCGCCTTGCCCGCGAGGCACCCGGGGTCGTGCTCACGATGCACGTCGCGTCCGAGTGGACCGAGGATCCACAGGTGCTGGCCGCGTGCCGCGCAGACCTGGAGCGGGCGGACCTCGTGGTGGCGACGCAGCTGTTCATGGAGGACCATCTTGCGCCGGTCCGCGCCCACCTGGCCGCCGCGGCCGAGCGCTGTCGCGCCTTCGTGGGCCTGTTGGCCGCGGGCGAGGTGGTGCGCCTGACCCACCTCGGGCGTCTGCGCATGGATGCGCGGGATGCAGAGGGGAGTCGGTTCGCGCCCGGCCGGTTGCTCCGCAAGCTGAGGGGTCAACGCGGAGACGGCTCCGCCTCGGGTCGGCGGCAGATGGCGGTGCTGCGCAACGTGGACCGCGTGCTGCGCTTCGTGCCCGGCAAGGCACAGGACGTGCGCGCCTACCTGCGGAGCCTGCAGTACTGGCTGTCGGGGTCGGAGGAGAACCTGGTGGGGCTCGTCCGATTCCTCACCGACCGCTACGGCGACGGGACGGGCGCGGGACAGGGCCCGGTGCCGGAGCCGGTGCGGTATCCGGAGACGGGTCTGTACCACCCGGACCTCCCCGGGCTCGTGGAGGATCTGGAGGCGCTGCCCGCCCGTGCCGACCGCCAGGGACGCGTGGGCGTCTTGCTCATGCGCTCGTATCTGCTCTCCGGCGACACCGCACCCTACGATGCCGTGATCCGCGCGCTGGAGGCGCAGGGGCTCGAGGTGGTGCCGGCCTTCGCCGCCGGTCTCGACAACCGCCCGTGTGTCGAGCGCTTCTTCGTCGATGCGGAAGGCCGCTCGCGGGTGGATGCGGTGGTGTCGCTCACCGGCTTCTCACTCATCGGGGGACCCGCATACCACGACGCGGACGCGTCGCGGGCTCTGTTGACCGCGTTGGACGTCCCGTACGTGGTAGCTCAGCCGCTCGAGTTCCAGACCCTCGAGGACTGGCAGGACGATGCGCGCGGCATCACGCCCATGGAGGCCGCGCTCCGGGTCGCGCTCCCCGAGCTGGACGGCGCGATCCTGCCCCACGTCTTCGCGGGTCGGAGCCGCGAAGGCGCGGGGGTGGGGCGCCCGGTCGAGGAGCGGGTCGAGCGTCTCGCGACGCGGGTCGCACGGTGGGTGCGGCTCCGGCGCACGCCGCGCGACCGGCGGCGGCTGGCGGTGGTGCTCTTCAACTTCCCGCCCAACGCCGGTGCCGTGGGGACGGCGGCCTACCTGGACGTCTTCCGGTCCCTGCACGCGCTCCTGGCGCGTCTGCGGGACGAAGGGTACGACGTCGACGTTCCACCCGATGTCGAGGCCCTGCGCTCGCGTCTGCTGGGCGGCAACGCCGAACGATATGGCACGTCCGCGAACGTGCACGCGCGCGTGCCGGTCGATGCGCACGTGCGGGACCTCCCCTGGCTGAGCGAGATCGAGAAGGTGTGGGGGCCCGCGCCGGGCCGACACCTGCAGGACGGGCGACACCTGCTGGTCCAGGGAGAGCGCTTCGGAAACGTCTTCGTGGGTGTGCAGCCTCCGTTCGGGGTGGAGGGCGACCCCATGCGTCTCCTGTTCGAAGGAGGGTTCGCTCCCACGCACGCGTTCGTGGCCTTCTACCGGTGGCTGCAGACGGAGCTGGATGCGGACGCCTACCTGCACTTCGGGACGCATGGCGCGGTGGAGTTCATGCCGGGCAAGCAGGCCGGGCTGTCCGGCGCCTGCTGGCCGGATCGCCTCATGGGCGACGTTCCCAACCTCTATCTGTATGCGGCGAACAATCCGTCCGAAGGCACGCTGGCGAAGCGGCGCGCGGGCGCGACGCTCGTCAGCCATCTGACGCCTCCGGTCATGCAGGCCGGCTTGTATCGGGGACTCCTCGACCTGCGTACCACGCTCGACCGCTTCTTCACCATCGATCCCGTCGCCCAGGCGGCGGAGCGGACCGTGCTCGCCGAGACGGCGGAGGCGCAGGCGCGCGCGCTCGACCTCGCGAGCGACGCCGACGGCGAAGGCTGGGACGTCGTGCGGTTGGAGCGTCTGCGGGCGCAGCTCCGCGAGCTGGAGGAGAGCCTGATCCCGCACGGCCTCCACGTCCTCGGCCGGGCTCCTTCCCCGGAGGAGCGCACCGACCTGCTCGATGCCTGGATGGAGGGAACGGACGCAGGCGCGCGCCTGCCCGCCCCGGAGCGGCGCGCGTGCGCCGACCTCGCCAGCGGGGGAGCACCCCGGTCGGCGCTGCGGCGTCGTCTCGGCGAGGCGGGGCTCGCGTCCGAGGATGGGGAGACGCTGGCCGCCGGCCTGGAGGACCTGACGCGCGCCCTCGGCTCCAACGCGGAGCTGGACGCCCTGGTGCACGCCCTGGACGGCGCGTTCGTGCCGCCGGCGCCGGGCGGGGACGTGTTGCGGCGTCCGGAGATCCTGCCCACCGGCCGCAACCTCTACGCGTTCGACCCCTATCGGATGCCCAGCGCCGCCGCCGTGCGGGAAGGCCGTCTGCAGGCCGAGCGGCTGCTCGCGCGACTGTCCGACGACCGGGGTGACCCACCGCGCTCCCTCGGCATCGTCCTGTGGGGCAGCGACAACCTCAAGCGCGACGGAGCGCCCCTCGCGCAGGTGCTGGCCCTGATCGGCGCCGAGCCGCGCTTCGACGCGTACGGCCGCCTCTGTGGTGCGCGCCTGATCCCCCTGGACGAGCTGGGGCGGTCTCGCGTGGACGTCGTGGTCACCACGTCCGGCGTGTTCCGCGATCTGCTTCCGCTCCAGACCCGCCTCCTCGCCGAGGCCGCCTGGCTGGCTGCTTCCGCCGACGAGCCGCTCGAGCTCAACCCCGTGCGGGCGCACGCGCTCGCGCTCGCCGAAGCGGAGGGCTGTGATCTGCGCACGGCTGCGCTCCGCGTGTTCAGCAACGCCGACGGCGCGTACGGTGCGAACGTGAACCTCATGGTGGACGCCTCCACCTGGGAGGCTTCGGACGAGCTCGGCGCTTCCTTCGCGCGGAGGAAGTCCTTCGCCTACGGGGCCGACGGGACGGCGCTCCATCGGCCTGCGCTCTTCCAGGGCCTCCTCGCGCGGGTGGACGCCACCTACCAGAACCTGGAGTCCGTGGAGCTGGGGGTGTCGGACCTGGACCAGTACGTGGATTCGCTGGGCGGTCTCACCCAGGCCGCCCGCGGCGCGGCCGACCGGGGCGTGGATGCCTTCATCGGCGACGAGACGCGCGGGCGCGGAACGGTGCGCTCGCTCGCGGAACAGGTGGCCCTGGAGGCCCGGACCCGCACGCTGAACCCCCGCTGGTACGAAGGCATGCTCGCGCACGGGCATCAGGGCGTGCGTGAGATCGAAACCCGGCTCACGACCACCCTGGGATGGTCGGCCACGACCGGCGACGTCCAGCCGTGGGTGTACGCGCGGTTCGGCGAGACCTTCGTGTTGGACGCGACCATGCGCGCGCGGCTCGCGGACCTGAATCCGCACGCGGCCTCCCGCATGGCGCAGCGTGTCCTGGAAGCCTGCGATCGCGGCTACTGGGAACCCGATGGCGAAACCCTCGCGGCCCTGCATGCGGCCGCCGACGAGCTCGAAGACCGATCCGAAGGGATCCAACCGGAGGCTGCCGCATGACGCGACTCCCCGTCCTGAACGAAACGGCTCCTGCGCAGGGCGATGGCGAGGGAAGCCTGCAGGTGCACATGGACGACAAGGACAAGATCGACGGCGCGATGGTGTTGGCCGTCTATGGAAAAGGCGGCATAGGGAAGTCGACGACCGCCTCCAACCTGTCGGCCGCGCTCGCCCTTTCGGGCAAGCGCGTGCTGCAGGTGGGGTGCGACCCGAAGCACGACTCGACCTTCACGCTCACGAAGCGGATGATCCCGACCGTGATCGACACCCTCGCCGAGGTGGAATTCCACACCGAGGAGATCCGGGCGGAAGACCTGGTGCACGAGGGCTTCGCCGGCGTGCTGTGCGTGGAGACGGGCGGACCGCCGGCCGGCACCGGGTGCGGCGGCTACGTCGTGGGACAGACGGTGAAGCTGCTGAAGCAGCACCATCTGTTCGAGGAGACGGACGTCGTGGTCTTCGATGTCCTGGGTGACGTGGTGTGCGGTGGCTTCGCGGCTCCGCTGCAGCACGCCGACCGGGCGTTCATCGTCACGGCCAACGACTTCGACTCGATCTTCGCCATGAACCGGATCCTGGCCGCGATCCAGTCCAAGGCCAAGAACTACAACGTCCGCCTGGGCGGTGTGGTGGCCAACCGGAGTGACGCCACGGACCAGATCGACCGGTTCAACGAACGCGTGGGCATGCAGACCATGGCGGTCTTCCCCCAACTGGACGCCATCCGGCGCAGCCGTCTCAAGAAGTGCACGATGTTCGAGATGGAGGATTCGGACGAGGTGCTCGCCGTGCGGCAGACATACACCGACCTGGCCAGTCGCGTCCTGGAAGGCGGGACCGGCTTCACGCCAGCGCCGATGGCGGACAACGACATCTTCAACCTGCTGGGGTTCGATTGAGCGGCCCGGCGCTCTCCGCGGCGGTCTGGAGCGAGCGACGGGAGTCCGTCGCGCGCCACTTCGACGCGCGGGCCGCCACCTGGGAGCGGCTCACGTTCGGCGGTCCCGTCGGGTGGATCCGCCGCTCGGTCCAGGAGGGCCGCACGCGGATGCGGGTCACCCTGCTGGACGGGCTTCCGCAGGACCTGAGCGGATGCTCGGTGCTGGATGCGGGGTGCGGCGCCGGGCTCATGGCCATGGACCTGGCCGAGCGCGGGGCACGGGTGGTGGCCGTCGATGTCTCCAGCGCCCTGCTGCGCATCGGCGCCGAGCAGTGGGACGCCCGCGGCCGTCCGGGTCGGCTCGAGTTCCGCCATGGCGACCTGCTGGACCTGGGCGAGGAGCGCTTCGACATCGTCGTGGCCATGGATTCGCTGATCCACTATCCGGCGGCGGCCATGCTCGATGCCGTGCGTCGACTGGCGGACCATACCACCGCGGAGATCCGCTTCACCTTCGCCCCCCGCACGCCCTTCCTCGGGGTGATGCACTCCGTGGGCAAGCTCTTCCCCCGGCCGAGCCGCGCGCCCGGCGTGCATCCCCAGGCCGCGCGAGGCGTACGGGACCGGCTGCGCCACGCGCTGCCCGACTGGGACGTGGACACGGTGGGCGAGGTGCGTTCGGGCTTCTATGTGTCCGCCGCGGCCCGCATGGTCCGCGCTGGAGGCGCACGCGCGGTGTCCTCCCGCCCGGAGGCGCACGCGTGACGACGCGGTTCTTCCTCCGCCTGGGTGCCCTGGGCACCCGCTGGCTGCCCTTCGCGGACGCGGCCTCTCCGGAGCTGCCGCTTTCCCGGCTCCTGCGGCTCGGGCTGCTCCAGGGAACGGTGGGGATGTCGCTCGCGTTGCTGGCGGGGACGCTCAACCGGGTGATGATCGTCGAGCTGGCCGTCGCAGCCGTTCTGGTGGCCGTGCTGCTGGCGCTCCCCATGCTGCTCGCGCCGCTGCGGGCGCTGATCGGGCATCGCTCCGACCAGCATCGCTCGGCGTTCGGCTGGCGACGGGTCCCGTATCTGTGGTTCGGCACCCTGGCCCAGTTCGGGGGCTTCGCGATCCTGCCGTTCGGCCTGCTGCTCCTGTCGGAAGCGGTGACCCCCGCCGTGCGCGTGACGGCCACGGTCGGCGCGGCGCTGGGCTTCCTGATGGTGGGGCTGGGCGCGCACACCGTGCAGACCACCGGGCTGGCGCTCGCCACCGATCTGGCCGCACCGGCGCAACGTCCGCGCGTCGTGGCGTTGCTCTACCTGCTGTTCCTGGCGGGCATGCTGGCCAGCGCGTTCGCCTTCAGTCTCCTCCTGCGCGACTACACGCCGGTGCGGCTCATCCAGGTCGTGCAGGGCGCCGCGCTCGTCACCGTGTTCCTGAACGTCTGCGCGCTGTGGAAGCAGGAGCCCCGGGACCTCGAGCGCGCCAAGGGCGGCGCCGAGGCGCTCCCCTTCCGCGAGGCGTGGAAGGCCCTCACCGAGGCGCGCGCTTCGGGACGCCTCTTCGCGGCGGTGGGGCTGGGAGCGCTGGGCTTCGGCATGCAGGACGTCCTGCTGGAGCCGTACGGGGGGGAGATCCTGCGGCTCGGCGTGGGCACCACCTCCGGTCTGACCGCCCTCGCGGCCTTCGGCGCCCTGGGTGCCCTGGCCCTGAGCGCGCGCGCCCTCGAGCGGGGGTTCGACCCGTATCGCCTGGCGGCGCTGGGGGCGCTGGGTGGGGCCTTCGCGCTGGCAGCCGTGATCCTGGCCGCTCCACTGCGCGCGCCGTGGCTGCTACAGACCGGAAGCGCCGTGATCGGCTTCGGTGGCGGCCTGTTCACCGTGGGCACGCTCACGGCCGCCATGGGCCTGGACGACGGCGAGCGCCACGGCCTCGTGATGGGGGCGTGGGGAGCGGTCTACACGACCAGCGCGGGCCTCGCCGTGGCCGCGGGCGGCCTCCTGCGCGACGCCGTGCTGCACGCCAGCGGAAGCACGGGTGCCTTCGCGGGCTATTCGATCGTCTACCACCTCGAGATCCTGGCGTTGTTCCTGGCGATGGTCGCCATCGGACCGCTCACGCGGCCGGTGGGGCATCGACCGGCGCGCCCGGACACCGGGGTGTTCGGACTGGCAGAGTTTCCCAGCTGATTTCAGGACCCGCAACGAGGAGAGACCATGGACCCGAACTACATCGACACACCGACGATCCTGATGTACCTGTTCTGGGCCTTCTTCGCGGGCCTCATCGTGTATCTGCGTCGCGAGGACAAGCGCGAGGGGTATCCGCTCGAGTCCGACCGCACCGGCATCACGGTCGAAGGCTTCCCGCGTACGCCCGAGCCGAACGCGCCGCGCGCCAAGCATCCGGCGCTCCAGCATCCGTCCCCCGATCGCGAAGGAGGTGTCGTATGACCAGAGGTGCCCGTCCTTTCAGCCCCGTCCCGGGCTCGCCTCTCGTGCCCACGGGTGACCCGATGATCGACGGCGTCGGCCCGGCCGCCTGGGCCGAGGACCGGGCGGACCGCTGTGACCTGACGCTGCACGGAGAGCCGCGCATCCGTCCCATGCGGGTCGTGACCGGGGTGACGGTCCATCCGAAGAGCCCCGATCCCCGCGGCATGCGCGTGGTGGGGACCGACGGCGTGGTCGCGGGGACGGTCGTGGACATCTGGGTGGACCTTGCCGAGCCCTATGTGCGTTACCTGACGGTGCTGCTCGTGGACGGCTCGGGTGAGGTGCTCCTGCCGATGGGATACGCGCGCGTCGTGCGGGCTACCGGCACGGTGCATGTGAAGGCCATCCGGGCGGCGCAGTTCGCCCGGGTCCCGCGTCCGAAGGCTGCGGACCGCATCACGCTGCTGGAGGAGGACAAGGTCGTCGCGTACTACGCCGGCGGATACATGTACGCCGAGCCGTCGCGACAGGAGCCGCTGTTTTGAGCGCCGTGGCGGCGCCGGCCCGGCCGGCGACCGCGCGTCCGACCGGTGCCGCACCGGCTCGGGCGGCGGAACGGTTGTTCGGAGACCGGCTGCCGGAAGGCGAGACGGTGCTCTGGACGGGTCGTCCCGAGTGGCGCTCCTTCCTGGTCCACGCGCTACCGCTGCGTGGCGCATGGATCTGGATCGTGGGGTGCGGCACGCTGCTGGCCCTGACGGCCGACACGGGTCCGGCTCGCGCGGCGCAGCTCGGGTGGACGCTCGTGGTGGGGCTGACCGTCACCGCGCTGGGGGCGGGCTTCGCCTGGTTGGTCAGCCGGTCCACGGAGTATGCGTTCACGGACCGGCGGGTGGCCATGCGCACGGGCGTCGCCCTGCCGGGCGTGCTGAACATCCCGTTCCGCAACGTCCGCAGCGTCGACCTGCGCGAATTCCGGGGCGGCTCCGGCGACGTTCCCCTGACGCTGGGAGATGGCGACTACCCGGGATGGCTCTTCCTGTGGCCGCACGTCCGGCCCTGGCAGGTGAACCGGCCCGATCCCGCCTTCCGGGCCATCGCGGATGCGGCGGACGTCGGGGAGCGTCTGGCGGCGGCCATCGAAGCGTGCGCCCGCCGCGGAGACGACGCGTGAGCCGCCCCGTGGTGGACTGGCCGGAGAGCAACCCGACGCTGCACGTGCCCCGGCCGCTCCTGGCCGGGGCGGGCTTGCTCGTGGCTGCGGCGGTCACGCTCACCGCGCTGGGGCGCCCGGCTCCCGGAGCGCTGGTGGCGGCCGCCACGGCCGATCCCGCCGTGCTGGAGCGCACCGTGGCGTTCACGGAGTCCGCGGACGGGACGGTGCGCGTGACCGACCCCCGCACCGGAGTCACGCTGCGCACGCTGGCCGCGGGAGAGGGTGGCTTCATGCGGGGGATGCTGCGGCCGCTGCACCGGGAGCGGAGCAGGGTCGGGGTGCCGCTCGACGCCTCTCTGGTGCTGAGCGCCCGAGCGTCCGGCGTGCTCCTCCTGGTGGACCCCCAGACCGGTCTGGTGGTGGACCTCGACGCCTTCGGGTCCAGCAGTCGGGCGCAGTTCGAGCCCCTGCTGGGCGCCGCGCCGGATCGACCGTAAGTTGACCGTGTCCGGCGGACCGTGGGTCCGCCATCCTCCATCCATCCGACGAGGTGGTCCTCATGACGCTTCCCGTCGTTGCGGGCATCGTGCTGGTGCTGGCGCTCTGGTTCGTCTGGCGGCGCAGCGTCCGCGTGCCCTGCACCCTGGATCTCGAGCGCACCCACGAGCACTTCCACGCCCACGTGGAGCTGGCTGACATCCTGGTCGAGCCCGGGGACGCCGTGCAGGTCCACGGTGCGCCCACCACGCTGGAGTACGGGACACGCTCGACGCTGCAGTCGGAGGCGGTCGTGCGGCGGGCGAGCTGGCTGCGCCGGCAGTGGACCCGGCTGGTGGGCCGGTTCCAGTTCTACGAGCTCTACGACGTCGGTTTCGAATAAGGCCCGGAACCGGACCCGCACCAGGAGGCAGCAGATCCATGTACCCGACCACCGCCACGGCGCCCGTCAACGAGACGACCCGCCAGGCCCAGGACGACGCGGTCCTCTCTCCGCGCTTCTACACGACGGACTTCGAGGCGCTGCGAGCGATCAAGGTGGACCGGGTCCGCGAGCGCTGGGACGAGCTGATCGCGGAGTTCCGGCGGGACCCCAACAAGGACCACTTCCGCCGCACCGCGGCGTTCGAGGGGGACTGGTCCCACCTGCCGAACCAGGATCAGTTCGTGGACTTCCTGGTCAGCTCCCTCACCGCCGAGTTCTCCGGGTGCATCCTGTACTCGGAGATCAAGAAGCGGGTCGGCGATGCGGAGATCGCCGAGCTGTTCGGCTTCATGAGTCGCGACGAGGGTCGACATGCCGGCTTCATCAACGGGACCCTGAAGGATCTGGGCGTGGGTGTGGACCTGTCGTTCCTCACCCGCACGAAGAAGTACACCTTCTTCCAGCCCAAATTCATCTACTACGCCACATACCTCTCCGAGAAGATCGGGTACGCGCGCTACATCACCATCTATCGCACGCTCGAGAAGCGCCCCGACTTCCGTTTCCACCCGATCTTCGAGTGGTTCGAGGACTGGTGCAAGGACGAGTTCCGGCACGGCGAGGCGTTCGCGGCCATCATGCACGCGGACCCCTCGCTCCTGCGGGGCCGCAACGCGCTCTGGATCCGCTTCTTCCTCCTGGCGGTCTTCGCGACGATGTATGTGCGTGACCACCTGCGGAGCGAGTTCTACACGAACCTCGGGCTGGAAGTCACGGAGTACGATTTCGAGGTGTTCCGCAAGACGTCGGAGATCTCCAAGCAGGTCTTCCCGCTGACCCTGCCCATCGAGCGGCCGCGTTTCAAGAAGCTGCTCGACCGCATGGTCCGGAATACCCGGGCCATCCAGCGCACGCGGGCCTCCGGTGGGTTCGTCGGGGGCCTGAAGCGGGGCTTCCTCATGGCGAGCAACGCGCTCACGTTCGGGCAGCTCTACCTGATGCGCCCCAACCCCAACACCGTCCCGGCGGACTTCCGGCTCGAGCCCGCGTACTAGCGCGCGCCCGCCGCTTCTCAGCGCCCTGCCGGGGAACGCGGGTGCCCCTGCTTCACAGCCCTTCCGGGGAATGCGCATGCCCGCTTCTTCAGGGACGTGTCGCGAAGCGGAACCCTCGGGTCGGGCAGGGGGGGCGACCCGCGTCGCGGACGCTCCCGCGACGGGCTATGGGGTGGAGCGTCCCGCTTTTCCCCGACCGGGCAGGCTCCAGGACCAGAGGCGGTGTGCGGGCAGGGGCGCCACCAGCAGCAGGTGCTCGGCCACCCCGATCCCCAGCAGCGCCGCCAGGAGCGCGTAGCGCACTCGGGCGTCGCCGACGGCCGCGAAGGCCGCGGCCGCGGCCCAGGCGGTCGCCAGGGAACCCACCAGGACCGACAGAGGCAGCAGCGGGTTGCCCGCACGCTGCGTGAAGTAGGGCTTGAGGTGCTCCAGGTGGGCGGGCAGGAAGTGCTCGTTCAGATTCCGCACACCGAGCAGCACGTTGAGCCGCGCGCTCGTATGCAGGAGGATCAGCACGGCCAGCAGCACGCTCGCGAAGTGCTGTGGATCCGCGAGGGTCAGTCCCGTCACCACCAACCAGAGCGCCGCCATGGCCAGCTCGTGGTGGGCGCTCGCCTCCAGCGCGCACCGGAGGAGCGGCCATCCGCGGGTGCCCGGCGGTGGCGCGGTGCGGCGGGGTCCGGTGACGAAACCGGTGTAGAACGAGAGTTCGATCCAGGCCCAGATGGCGAAGACCGCCAGGAAGGTCACGAGCGGGTCCTGGCCCGCGGGCTCGCGCGTCAGCACGGCCAACGCAGCCACGAGACCGAGGCTGCTGCCTGCGAAGAGAAGGGTGGAGCGGCCCGGGGGCCGGTGCGCTGCCGCCAGCACCGCACCGGTCCCCGCCCACCAGAAGAGCAGCGCGAGCAGCGCCGCGCCGGCGGCGATCATGCTCGCGCCCCGTGGATCATCGCCCGCCGCCGCCCACGACCGCCCCGGCGGAAGTGTCCGGCGCGGCGGCGGCCGCCACTGCCGGACCGTGCAACGCCGGCCAGTCCGCGCCCGTCAGCAGGCGGTAGTTCGGCACGAAGCGCTCCTGGTGGCACGTCGCACACTCGAGCTTGGGTCCGTCACCACGCGGACCCAGCCGTTCGGCCGGCCATTCGCCCTGGAGGGGGAGCATGTGCTGCAGGTTGGCTTCGCGCACCATGCGCAGGCCCCGCAGCGCCGTCAGACGCGCCGGGCTGCTTTCCTCCCAGTCGCTCCATCGGGCGCTCTGGTGGCAATAGGTGCAGTTCACGCCGAGCGCGTTCGACATGTTCATCATGACCGCGTACGTGAACTCGGTCTGCTTGATCGATGAACGGTTGTCCCCTTCCGAGGCCAGCGCGTAGTCGGACTGGACACGGATGTCGTCCCGATCCAGATAGTGACGCTCGACCTGGTTCTGGTTCGTGTAGTACCAGAAGTTCTCGGGCACGGGATTCCCGGCGTGGCAGGTCCAGCAGGTCACGCCGTTGTCGCTGACGTGCGAGGCCCAGTTGGTGTTGATGTCCTTCACCATGCGGAGCATCTCGCGCGAGACGACCTTCGTGTAGATCTCGTCGCTCGCGAAGTCCGCCACCCCGTTCTGGCCGGCCACGTGGCAGTAGTTGCACCCCACGGTCGGAGACACCCATGTGGTCAACGCCAGCATGGTGCGGTTGAACTCGGCGACGCTCAGATCGCCCAGCACCTGGACGTTCTGCCAGGTCCCCGGAGGGGCCGGGGTGGCATCGCCCGTGGGTCCGGGGTTGATCGGGATCGCCGCCGCCACGGCCACCGAATCGTCCTCGTGCAGCCGCGGGTTGTACGTCTCGACCAGCCCGAGCCCGCGCCAGCCGAGCTGGCGCGACTCCATGGGTGGACGCTCGCACGCCGCGAGCGCCACGAGGGCCAGTGTGCAGATCCCCGTCCGGAACCTCATGGCTGCGCTCCTGCGTCGGCGGCGACGACGGTGGTGGGAAGGATCGCCGGCTCCAACGGCCGGAAGTGGAAGGTCCCGTCCACCCCACTGACGCTCAGGCCGGGCAGGCCGGGGAACGTATCGGGAGGCACCATCTGGCGCGGGGCGTCGGTCTCGCCCGGGGTCATCTCCGGACCCGCGGGGAGCGTCCAGGCGCTCGGGTACTCGGGCACCAGGCCGTGCTTCTGACCCCAGCGATACCAGCTGTCCACCACCGTCCCGGTCAGCAGGATGCCGATCCCGCCGGTCAGCGTGGTGAGAACCGCGAACCACCAGGCCCAGCGATGGATGGACTCCATCGTAGCGTTGAAGCCCATGGTCCAGCGCCAGAAGAGCGCCGACCGCTCCGCGGCCGTACCGCGATCGGTGATCTGATCGAGCTCGCGATCGCCGCCCATCTTCGTCACCGCCAGGATGGTCGCCCCATGCATCGCGAACAGGAGGGCGGAACCGTAGAGGAAGGCGATCGAAAGCATGTGGAACGGATTGTAGAACAGGTTGCCGTAGCGGATGGAGAAGGCGGCCGTCCAGTCCAGGTGGGGGAAGATCCCGAACGGCACCGCCTCACCCCAGCTCCCCATCAGGAGGGGACGGATGAACCCCAGGACGAGGTAGAGCCAGATCGCCGAGGCGAAGGCCCAGGCCACGTGCGTGCCCATCTTGAGCGCCCGGGCCCGCGAATACATGCGGCCCCACCACAGCAGGATGGACAAGGTGAGGAAGAGCCCTGCCAGCAACCACCAGCCACCCTGCTCCAACGATGGGATCCGCAACCCGTTGGCCGGCGGCGGCGGCTCCAGCGCCAGCCACGGAAGCTGACGCAGGAACTCGATGAAGTCCCAGTTCACCGAGGCGAGCATGTTGAAGCCGATGATCTCGAACGCGGCGAACCCGAAGATCAGCGAAGCGACTCCGAGCCAGCCGAGGTAGAGGGGCCCGATCTGGGCATCGCCGATCCGCCCCAGCAGGTAGCTGAAGGTTCCCGGCTTTCCCACCCGGCCCCATTCGTCCGCGCCGAGACCGATCCCCGGGTCGGGTGCGGTCCGGACCTGGACTTGCGTGAACAGATTCTGGTATTCGGCCATGGCGCTGCCCTCAGAACCAGATGGGGAGGTTCAGCCACCAGTTCCACCACTCGGGCCAACCCCGAGTCCAGAACGGGCCGCTGATGACGATACACACTGCGCTCCACAGACCGGCATTGAGCGCCAGGAACAGCCCCAACCGGTGGATGCCGACCGCTCCGATGGAGTAGCCGAGCGCATCGCGGAAGTAGGTGTTCTCGTGCTCGCTGGACTTCACGGGCTCGCCCTTGGGCGGATTGGTCACGGACAGGATGAGGCTGCCGTGCAGTGCCAGCGCCAGACAGTTCGTGAAGAAGAACGACACGGCGATCATGTGCGCCGGATTGTAGTGGAAGTGCAGGTACTGGTACCCGACGTTCGACACCCAATCCAGGTGCGAGATGATGCCGTAGGGGAAGCCGTGTCCCCAGGCGCCCAACAGCACCGGCCGGACCACGACCAGGGTGATGTAGGCGATGATGGCCACGCTGAACGCGACCGGGACGTGATACCCCATCCCGAGCTTGCGACTGATCTCGGCTTGGCGCAGGGCCCAGGAGACGAAGGCGCCGATCGCGCAGAACGTGATGATCTGCCACAGGCCCCCTTCGTACAGCGGAGCGATCCGCAGGCCGTACTCGAGCGCCGGGGGGTTGATGCTGATCTGCCAGAGGTTCCAGGTCTGACCCTGGAGCCCCTCGCCGATCGCGGCACCCCAGACGCAAAGCACGGTCCCCAGGATGGCGAAGAACGCGGTCGTGACGCCGAAGAAGCCGACATAGAAGGGACCGATCCAGAAATCGAACAGGTCGCCTCCCAGCAGCGTGCCTCCGCGCACACGGTACTTCCGTTCGAAGCTGAGCATCGCCATGGTCGTCTCCGAGGCGTCTCAGGGTGCGGATTGTGGCTTCCGGCAACGAGCCGGAGCCTCCCGGGGGGCAGGTGCCCCCCGGGCACTCCTACGACTGCATCCGACTTCTACCGGCCTGGCGGAAGCGGAGAGAGCTCCGCCGCGGACATGCTGACCATGCCGCTCGCATCACCCGAGATCCAATTCCACTCGGGCGTGCTCAACAGGATGAAGTGGATGGTGAACGCCAGCACCGCCAGGAACAGGAACAGTGCGATGAGCGTCCTTCTGGGATCGAAGATCAGCCAGATCCTGTACATGCTTCACCTCCTCACAGCCACGGCCGCCACATCCAAACGAGGATGTGGGCGACAATGGCCACCACGGTGAACCCGATGAAGCTCCGCATGAACACAGCGTGGAACTCCTTGGCCTGATCCTCGCTCAGCCCTGTGAGGCTGCCACGGGGTTGCTCCATGTTTTCCTCCTTGAGAGTTTCAGCATCCCCCTCGGGAACGGGCGATACCCTCGCCCAGCGGGCCGCCAGCGGGCGGACTTCGACAACGTCTCGGTGAGCAGAGCGGGAGCGACAGCGAACCAGCATGAACCGGTCGGGGCCCGCTTCTGGTGGTCGTGGATCCACGGCCCGTCACGACGAGGTGCGTGCGCGGGACGGAGTGCGTTGGTACATCCGGAGCTGGGGCGATGCGGACGCTCCGCTCGCGCTCCTGCTGCATGGCGCGGGGGCGTCCGGTCACAGCTTCGAGACCCTGGCGCCGCTCCTGGCGCACCGGTTCCGCGTGGTGGCGCCGGACCTTCCCGGGCACGGCGGCACGCGCGGAGGGGATCTCTCCCTTCCGGGCATGGTCGCGGGCCTGGAGGGCCTGCTCGACGTCCTGGGCGGCAAGCTCGCGCTTCTGGTGGCGCACTCCGCCGGCGCTGCGCTGGCGCTGCACCTGGCGCGGACGCGGGTCCAGGTCCCGGTCGTAGGCATCAACCCGTCGTTCGAGCGGCCCGGCGCTGCGCCCGCCTTCGTGACCCGGGCGGTCGGGGCCGTCCTGACGCAGCCGGTCGTCACGGGCGCGCTGGCGGCCCTCGCGCGGCACACGCCCCTCATCGACGGGCTCCTGGACTCCACGGGCTCGCAGGTCCCGCAGGCGTCCCGGGCCACCTACCGTGCGCTGCACGGTGATCCGGACCGGTTGGGCGCCGTGCTGCGCATGTTCCAGTCCTGGAGTGGGGAAGATCTCCTTCCGGTGCTGCGGAGCACGGCCGGTCCCGTCCTGCTGCTGACCGGAGGCGCCGACCGCTGGATCGCCCCGGACCGGGTGCGGGCCCTGGGCGCGTTGATCCCGGGCGGGCGGGTGGAGACCCTGGCGCAGCTCGGGCATCTCGCCCATGAGGAGCAGCCCGAGCGGATCGCCGCCCGTGTGCTCGAGTTCGTGGAGTCCGCGCAGCGGGGTGGTCATGACGATCCACCCTCGGCCGCCGGAGCGGCCTGACGGAGCCGGTTCAACGACACGCGTGGCTCGCGCGCGTCCCGCGCATCCCGCTCGGCGCGGTCCCTCAAGGCTTTCGCCACGGAGATGCGCATCAGGGGCGAGTGTCGCTCCAGCAGACGCTCCAGGTGCTCCGACGCGTCGGCATCCCAGGGCAGGGTGCCGCCGTCGGCGCGGGCGGGCGTGGCCGTGCCCCGGTCCAGGTCGGTGCCCAGCGGCAGGATGTGGAACAGCGCGTCGAAGAGCGCGTTGCAGATCTCCTGCACCAGATAGGTCGCACCGGCGAACCCCATGAAGGGCGTGCCGGTGTGGCGGCGTACGATGGCGCCCGGGAACGAAGCCGGGATGAAGCGCGAGCGCAGCCCCGCCTCGGCGGCATACATCCGTTCGTTGTAGCTGCCGAACAGCAGCATGGGCGGCCGTTCCTGCAACGACTGGCGCACCTGGGCGTGGTCCGTCTTGGCGCCCGGTCGCCGTGCCATGTGGAACGTGCAGGGCATGCCCAGGTCTTCCGTGAAGAAGCGATGCAGCCCCTGCGTGTACGTGTCGTTGGCCACGAGCGCGAAGCTGGACGTGGCGAAGAAGTCCTGCGTGACGCTGCGCCACAGGTCCCAGATGGGCTTCAGCGTCGTGTGCTTCTCCTTCTCGATGAACGGCTGTGGGTCGACACCCGCCGCTTCTCCCAGCGCTTCCAGGAAGCGGACGGTCGACGAAAGCCCGACCGGCGCTTGCAGGTAGGGAACGGCCAGGTCCTCGCACAGGCGTCGGCCGAACTCGCGATACATGCAGACGTTGACGTCGGCGTCTGCCAGGCGGGGCACGTCGTCCAGGTGACAGCCGAGCGGGAAGACGAGGTTGACCTCGCACCCGATGCCTTCGATCAGGCGACAGATCTCGTGCACATCCGACGGCATGTTGAACGTGCCGTAGATGGGTCCGATCACGTTCACGAGCGGCCGGGCCCCTTCGGGGCGCTCCCGCTTCATGCGCGCCCGGGCCTTGCGCTCTCCGAACTCCTTCCAGAGCCAGGCAATGGCCCGATCCGCGCTCTGCCACTGGTCCTCGTCGATCGTGCGCGGCAGGAAGCGCAGGAGACGTGCCTCCTCCGACGTCACGCCTCCGCCGATCATCTCGGCGATGCTCCCGGTGACGACGACGGCCGGCTGATCCGGGTCGAGCGTGGCGCGAGCCCGAGCCAGGTTGGCCTCGGTGCCGCTCATGGACAGCTCGTCCTCCGAGAGCCCCGTCACGACGATGGGCAGCTCGTGCGGAGGCAGCGCGTCCGTGTAGTGCAGGACGGACGTGACGGGCAGGTTCTCGCACCCGACCGGGCCGTCGATGACGACCTGAAGGCCCCGGATCGCGGTGAACGCGTACACGGAGCCCCAGTAGCCACCTGCGCGGTCGTGGTCGAGGACGAGCATCAGGCGTCCTCCCCCGGGGCGGTGGAGTCGCTCGTGCGCAGCGAGCCCTTGGCACGGGCGGAGCGCTCGACGCGGGCCCGCGTGTCGGTGTCGGCACCTGAGTCCGGCCGCCGCGCGCGTGCGTGCCGCTCGCGGGCGGCCAGCGGCTTCTGGGGCACGTCGCGCCAGCCGTATCCGACGGCGTGACCCGTCCCGACGCCCGAGAAGAACGCACGCATGCGCTGGAGGGGCTCTCGCGATGCCAGGGCGCCCTGCAGGGTCGAGGCGAGGCTCCCGGCCCCCGCGACGCCGAAGATCGGGCGGGCGGAGATCAGGTTGGTGAAGTACAGCGCCGGGATGCCCGCTTCCTTGGCCGCCTGCACCACGGGTGTGGTGCCGACCACGAGGTCGGGGTTCAGGTCGCGGAAGGCCACCACGTCCTGCTCCAGCGAGGCGCGGAACTGGACGTGGCACCCGTGGGCCTCCAGCCACTCGGCGTCCGCGGCGCTCCAGGGCGTGCGCGGCAGCGCGGTGCCGACATACGGCACCTCGGCGCCGGACTCGACCAGGAGACGGGCGACGAGCAGCTCCGAGCCCTCGTATCCGGACAGGGAGATGCGGCCTCGCAGGGGGAAGCGATCCAGCGCCGCCCGCGTCTCGCGCGTGGCCTTGTCGACCGCCTCGTCGATGAAGCGGGACGCGGTGCCGGTCCGGTCTCCGATGGCGCGGAGCCAGGCCGCGGTGCCGTCCACACCGACCGGACCCGAGCCCACCACCGGTCGCCCGGCGGCCTCCAGCTCGCGCACGGAGGCGACGTAGAACGGGTGGATGGCCGCGGCCACGGCGCAGTCGAGCGCCTTGTAGAGCTCACGCCACTCTCGCGGCGGGACGGTGCAGCCGACCGCGACGTCGAGCGGGTCCAGCAGGTGTTGGATGCCGATCGGATCCGCCGGGAACAGCTCGCCCAGCAGCGTGACGGTCGGGCGATCCGTGACGAGGTTCGCCGGGCGCGGCACGGGTCCATGCTCCGCTTCCCGACGGGCGTACCGCAGCAACGCTCCGGCCAGCACGTCCTTGGCCTCGGCGTGGGTGGGCACCCCGAATCCGGGGACGTCGATGCCGATGATGCGGACGCCGTTGATCTGGTCGGGCAGGCGATCGAGGGGCACGCCCGACGCGGTCGGGATGCACAGGTTCGTCATCACGATCGTGTCGTAGCGCTCGGGATCGGCGAGGTCGGTGAGGGCCCGGCGGATGTCCTCGAAGAGCTGGCCGGTGACCAGGGTCTCGGAGTTGAACGGGACGTAGCCGACCGTCCGGCGCGCTCCGTAGAAGTGCGACGTGAACGTGAGCCCATAGACACAACAGGCCGAGCCCGACAGCACGGTGGCGGTGCGGTGCATGCGCAGGCCGACGCGCAGCGACCCGAACGCGGGGCACATGCCCTGCGGCTGGTCGTGGGGTCCGAGCGGGTAGTCGCGCCGGAGCTGATCCAGCACGGCGGCCCGCTCTCCGCGCTCCGCCTGCAGCAGCCGCTCCGCGCCCCCGTGGCACCCGCACGAGCCGCCCGTGCTCGCGCATCCACCCTCGGCTCCAGAGGCGGCCGGAGCGACGACGGGCAGGGCGCGGGCGGGTGCGTCGGCGCGGGCGATCATGCCGCGGGCTCCTCCTCGTAGTGGATCTCGAGGGACGGGCGGGTGGGCTGGGTGCCGCCGCGCATGTCGGCCTGGGTGGCGGGTGTCAGCACCACGTCGGCGCCGACGGTCTCCTTGGCGAACAGGCCGAGCAGGTCGTCGTGGACCAACGGCTTCGGGGCCCGCGGCGGGGCGCTCGTCACCTGTGCGGCGAGCTCCGCGAAGAGCGGTCCCCAGCGATCCTCCGGCCGCCCGATGATCTGGTAGTTGGCGCTCTTGCGCCGGATGTCCTCGTCCTGGGGGATCGCGGCCAACACCGGGATGTCCACGGCATCCGCGAACGCCTGGGCTTCGCCCGTGCCGTCGTCCTTGTTGATGACCAGCCCCGCGACGCCCACGTTGCCACCCATGGTGCGGAAGTACTCGACCGCGGAGCAGACGTTGTTGGCCACGTAGAGGGACTGCAGATCGTTGGAGCCGACGACGATGACCTTCTGGCACATGTCACGCGCGATCGGCAGGCCGAACCCGCCACAGACGACGTCGCCGAGGAAGTCCAGCAGGACGAAATCGAATCCCCACTCGTGGAAACCCAGCTTCTCCAGGAGCTCGAATCCGTGGATGATCCCGCGCCCGCCACAGCCGCGGCCGACCTCGGGGCCTCCGAGCTCCATCGCGAACACACCATCGCGCACGAAGCACACGTCGGAGATGGTCACCTCGTCGCCCGCCATCCGCTTGGCCGCGGACGTGGCGATGATGGTGGGGCAGCTTCGACCGCCGAAGAGCAGAGCCGTGGTGTCGCTCTTGGGATCGCAGCCGATCAGCAGCGTCTTCTTGCCCTGCTGCGCCATCATGTAGGAGAGGTTGGCGAGCGTGAAGCTCTTGCCGATCCCGCCCTTGCCGTAGATGGCGATGATCTGGGTCTCGGTGGCCACGGCCGGCTCGGGCTCGGCCGAGGGCGCGGCCCGGGTGGCGTTCCTGTCCTCGAGGGTCGTCGGTGCGGTCATGCCATCTCTCTCCAGTCCAGGAGCAGCTTGACGCAGGTCGGATCCTGGAACGCGTTGGCGTAGTCCGACGGAGCGCGGCGGGCATCGATGCGGTGGGTGATGATGCCGTCGAGATCCAAGGTGCCTTCGTCCACGAGCCGGGCGACGTCGTGCAGATCGGTGGGCGTCCATTCGGCCGCCACCCGCACCTCCGCTTCCCGCAGGAAGGCGGGGACGAAGTCGAAGGTGAGGCGGGAGTAGAAGCCCGCGAGCACGATGGTCCCCCCGCGCAGCAGGCGCGGCATCGCCGTGTTCAGGATGCTCTTGTGACCGCTGGCATCGATGACGCACGCGTACCGACGGCCCGCGTCGTCGTCGTCGGGCGCGATCACAGCGTACCCGCTGCCCACGCGACGGGTGGGATTGATCTCCCACACGACCGGCGGCGCGGTGCGCAACGCGGTGGCGAGGCGCGCGATCAGCTGCCCCAGGGCTCCGTGGCCGACGATCAGCAGGGGCTCCTCGGTGGGGCCGCGTCGCAGCGCGTGCAGGGCCGTCGCGGCCAGAGCCAGCAGGCTACCCGCCTCGCCGACCGTGTCGCGGATGCGGATGGGTCGATCGCCGGGAACCACGAGCCGGGTCGCATCGGCGCCGAACAGGCCGCGGATGGAGCCGAAGCAGCTCGCGCCGGGCACGAAGACCCACTCGCCCGCGCTGCGCCCGGAGTGGGCGCCCACGTGGGTGATGCGTCCCACCGCCTCGTAGCCGGGCACCAGCGGATAGGCGAGTCCGGGAAACGGAGGCATCTCTCCCGTCCACAACAGCTTCTCGGTACCGGCGCTCACCCCGCTCCAGTGCACGTCCACCACCACGTCGCCGTCCTGCACGGCGGGCAGGGGCATCCGCTCCAGTCGGAGCCGGCGCGGCGCGTCCAGGACCAGTGCGGTGGTGTCCACGGGGTGTCGATCCCTTCGAGGGCGGCTTCCGCTCAAGCGTAAAGCAAAACTTACACTTGATGATGTCAACGATGTATTACATCCAACGCCCTGGCGCAAGGGTCCTCCCCCGACGCGGCCGGGACGGGGGACGGCGGGCCGGGAGGCGGCGGCCCACGCCCGTCGACGCCGGCGGGGCGGGAGGCCCACCCGCACCCGCCGGCGAAGGGGGATCGAAGGGGACCGGCAGCCCGCGAACGGGCCCCGACCGGCCCGGCCCCGCCCCCCAACCCGGAGCATGCCGGTGGCGGTGAGCCCCGCCCTGGCGGGCAGGCAGGGAGTAGCGGCGAGCCCCGACCCGGAGGCCGGGTCAGAGCGAAGCGGTCAGGACCGAGGCGAGGACCGGATTGCGGGTGCGGGCCCGGCCGACCTGCCCGAAGCCGGCGGCGCGGAGAAGCCGGGCCAGCTCTGCGGGCGTGCGGGGACGGCCGGTCCCCATGGCCAGGAGGTACCACGAGAAGTAGGCGGGTCCCACCGTGGAGGCTCCGGAGACGCCCGACATGGGTTCGGCCACGAGGAGACGTCCGCCCGGAGCCAGGGCGGCCCGGACGGCCCGGAACAGCGTCAGGACGGCGTCGTCGTCGTGGTCGTGGACGATCCGGACGAGCGTGACCAGGTCGGCCCCCGTCGGGAGCGCGTCCGTGAGGAAGTCGCCTCCGGCGATCCGGACCTCCGGGCAGGAGGCATCGGGACAGGCCAGGCGGCTCCGTGCCCGCTCCGCCACGGCCGGGAGGTCGAAGAGGGCCAAGCGGAGCCCCGGGTGGCGGGCGCGCACGGCGGCCAGGAAGGCACCCTCGCCGCCTCCCACGTCCAGCACCTCGCGGTGCCGTCCGAACGGGTAGAGATCCAGGACCTCGGCGGCCACGAACTCCTGGGACGCCGCCATGAGTCCACTGTAGGCCGCCACGTCCTCGGCGTTCAGCGTGGTGGGGTCGGCCCGCCCCGCGTACGGCCAGTACCGCGCCAGGTCGGTGCCGTCGGCGCCCTGCAACAGCGGGATGGGCCGCCGCAGGTCCTCGTAGAGCAGCCGGTTGTGGGCCAGCATCGCCCGCAGCCCCGGGTTGCCGGCCAGGGGGGCGCCGTGCCGCCCCAGCCCGTAGAGACCGTCGGCGCGCCGTCGCAGGAGCTTCAGCGCGACCGCCGCGTCCAGCAGGCGCCGGAGTCGCTCCACGGCGATCCCGGATCCCGCCGCCAGCGCGTCGGCGTCGGCCGGACCCTCGAGGAGCCGGGAGAACAGGTCCAGCTCGCAGCAGGCGAGCAGGGTCTGCGTGTACACGAAGCCGGCGCTCAGGTCGAACAGGCGCCGCGAGCGGCGGACCGCGATGGGACGGGTGAGCGGGAAGGCGGCCGCGGCCCGTTGGAACGCGGGGTCGGCCAGCAGGCGCGCCCAGCGGTCGTGCAGGCGGTCCAGCCAGGAGGGCGCGTCCTTCGTGGACCCGCTCACGACGGCACCCCGGCCACGGCGGCACGGATGGTGTGGGCGTCCGCGCGCGGGAGGCGGACGTGCCGCGCGCCCAGGGCGCGCGCCAGGTCCGCCACGGAGTCGCGGGGCCGGACCCCGGTGTCCACCAGCAGGCAGGGCAGGGCGGCAGCGCCCACCCGGCGCGCCTCGAGGAGCGCGTCCGCGGCGGCCCGGACCGGATCCCCGGACCCGGCGAGGTCGACGTTGGGCCGCCCGTCCGTGAGGAGCACGAGCCGCGGGCGCGCCCCCTCCCGGAGCGCCCGCTCGGCCAGGAGCCGCCCGAGCCGGAGCCCGGCGGCGAGTGGCGTGCCGCCCCCACCGGGCAGGCCGCCCAGCACCCGCCGGGCGCGGGCCAGCGCGCGGGTGGGCGGCAGCTCCACGGTGGCCTCGCGTCCGCGGAAGGCCACCAGCGCCACCTGCTCACGGCGGCGGTAGCTGTCCGCCAGCAGCAGCTCCACGGCTCCCTTGGCTTCGCCGAGACGCGCGCGCGCCTGCGACCCGGACGCGTCGACGACGAACACGGTCAGCGTGGCGGCGGGACGCTCGATCACCCGCAGCCGGAGGTCCTGGGCCCGCACGTCGAGGCGCTCCGTGGAGGTCCCGCTGCGCCGCAGCGGTTGCCAGGGCGCGGCCGCGCGCAGCGTCTCGATCAGGTGGAGCCGGCCTCGACGTCCACCCTCGCCCGAGCGGGTCCCCACGGTCCGCCCGCGCTCGCCTCCCCGGCCCTGCGCGCCCTCGCGCCCCGCGGCGCTTCCGCGGGCGCGTCCGGAGGCCTCGGGGGGCCGGATGAGCTCGGGAGGGATGCGCAGCCGCTCGGTCTCGACCTGCCGGTCGGCCCCGTCCGAACCGGGCGGAGCGGCCTCGCCTTCCGCTTCGGGGGAGGCGTCCTCGCCCGCCTGCGGGGCGGGGTCGGGCGGTGGTGGGGTGGCCTCCCCGGGCTCGGGCACACCCTCCGCGTCCGGGGGATCGGGCAACGCGGTTGCCGTCCGTCCGGAGAAGACCAGGGCGGCGGCCTCCTCCACATCCACGGCGGCCGTCTCGGTCCGGCCTGCGAGCGCGGCCAGCACGCGCGCCGTGCGGACTGCCAGGCGGGGCGCGCGCAGGGATGCGATCCCCAGGCGGGCCGCGCGCTCGACCAGCGTGCGGACCTGGTCCGGCGAGACCTGGACTCGGCTCCAGCGCTCCCGCGCGCGCGCCACTGCCTCCCGCCCCTCGTCGAGAAGGGGTTCGGGGCGCCAGCGTGCCGGCACCGCCAGGAGGAACGCCACCCGGTCCACGAGGGCGGGATGCACCCGCTCGGCCGGATCGTCCTCCAGGGCCACGATCCCGACCGCCTCCCCCTCCAGGGCCTGGAGGAGCGGAGCCCGCAGCTCGGCGGGGGTCCGACCGGCCTGGGGCACCACGAGCAGGCCCCCGCGGTGGCGCTCCAGGAGCCCGGGCACCCGGACCGGCTGGCCGCGGCGCACGCTGGCCAGCACGTCCAGACCGCCCGTCAGGCGCTCCGGCTCGGTGCCCGGGGGCAGGCGACCGGGGGCAGATCCGCCGGCGAGGGCCGCGAGCCGGTCCAGCCAGCTGTCGCGCTCGTGCGGCCAGGGGGCCAGGAGGATCGCGCCGCCCAGCCCGGAGGGGCAGGCGGCCAGGGCGCGCGCGGCGCGCTCCAGCCAGTCGGTGCCGGGTGCCGCCGCCTCAGCGTCCATCCAGGATCTCGCGGACCGCGCGCTCGACGCGGACGGTCGAGCCCGTCTCGTCGAGCGGATCCCGGCGCAGCCGGTGGCGAAGGGCCGACGGCGCCACCCGCGCGAGATCCCCCGCCTCCACCCGCGGCCGCCCTTCGTAGGCCGTCAGCGCCCGGGCCGCGCGGATCAGGGTGAGCTCGCCCCGGAGGCCGTCGCTCCCCAGCGCCAGGCACAGCTCCGTGGCGGCGCGCACCACCGCCCGCGGCGTGTCGACACCCGGGAGGGCCGTGCGGGCGGCCAGGAGCCGCTTCCGGATCCGCCCGTCCTGTCGGCTCCAGCGGCGGGAGAAGCCCTCCGGGTCGCGGTCGTAGGCGTCACGGCGCAACACCACCTCGACGCGCTCGTCCGGGTCGGTGGGGGTGGTCACCTCGACGGAGAGGCCGAACCGGTCGAGGAGCTGGGGCCTCAGGTCGCCCTCCTCCGGATTGCCGCTCCCCACGAGCACGAAGCGGGCGGGGTGGCGCACGCTCAGCCCCTCGCGCTCCACCACGTTCTCCCCGGTCGTGGCCACGTCCAGGAGGAGGTCCACGAGGTGGTCCTCGAGCAGGTTGACCTCGTCCACGTAGAGGAAGCCACGGTTGGCCGACGCCAGCAGCCCGGGCTCGAAGGCCCGCTCCCCGGTGCGCAGGGCTCGTTCGAGATCGAACGTGCCGACGAGCCGATCCTCGGTGGTGCCCAGGGGCAGATCCACGACCGGCACCTCCACCCTGCGCACCGGCCCGGCCCCGTTGCGGCAGAAGGCGCAGGGGGCGGGATCGTCGGGGGGGCAGCGGTAGGGGCAGCCGGGGCGTGCCCGCAGGGGCGGCAGGATGCGCGCGAGTCCCCGCACGGCCGTGGACTTGCCCGTGCCGCGATGCCCGAGGACCAGCACGCCCCCGAGGGCGGGGTCGATGGCCGCCGCCAGCAGGGCGGTCTTCATCTCCTCCTGCCCCACCAACGCGGAGAAGGGATAGGGTGCCTTCACGGATGCCTCCCTTCGGCGGGCCGGCCGGGGGACGCGCCGGGTCGTCCGCCGCGCGCCCGGGCGCCCGCCGGGCCCGGGTGACGTCGGGCCCCCACCGGGCTCAGTAGTCCAGGCGGAGGACGTCGCCCTTGCGGAGCGCGGCGCCCCAATCCGGCTCGGCCGCCGCGTCCTGGGGCTCCAGCGTCAGCTGGATGTCCTGGCCTGGACCCCGCTCGGGGAACTGCTCGATCTCCACCACGCGGGCGTGGACGCCCCCGGTCCCGACCGACGGATTCCAGGCGCGCATCCCGGTCACCAGGATCCCGTCGGAGAGCGCGCCGGCCAGGACCAGCTCACGGCCCCGAGGACGGCTCTCGGCGATCTCGAATGTCATGGTCACGACGCTCCCCCTTCGGAGGCTCCGGGCCCGTGGTTCCGGAGTGTCAGATCCACACAACTCGATCCGGTGTGTGATCGAGTTGTCGTACGTCAAGAATGCCTGACACTCGGCTGCCCCGCCAGCCCGGGGTCGGGCCTGACAACCACCCTTGCGGCGGAGCCGGGGGCTCCCGATCATCCCCGACGTTCCCCGCGTCGGAGTGGACTCATGCGCCTCGATCCAGTCCCGCCTTCCCGCTCCGCGCCCGCGCGGGATGCGCGCCGCTGCGCGCCTCCGACCGCCATCCGCCTCTCGCCGTCGGAGCTCGTGCGGGTCGAGCAGGCCCTCCTGCCGGCGCTTCTCGCCGGGCACCCGAGCGTAGGGCCGGCCGAGATCGACGAGCGCCGCGACCTGCACCCCGTGGGCGACGGCCTCGTGGAGGTCCTCCTGGAGGGCTCGGAGGAGGACGTCGACGCCCTCCTCGCCGGCTGGGTCCACGACGGCGTCCGCGTCGATACCCTCCTGCTCGAGACCATGCCGGCCGCGGCCCGACGCCTGGGCCGGATGTGGGAGCGCGATCAGATCGGATTCGGCCATGTCGCCCTGGGTCTGGCTCGCCTGCAGAGACAGGTGCGGCGGCTGGAGGCCCGGTTCTCGCCCGACGTCCCCCACGCCTTCGTGGGGCGGGTGCTGGTCGGCACCCCGACGGGCGAGGTCCATACGCTCGCGGCCATCCTCTTCGGCGAGGTGCTGCGGCGGCGGGGATGGGAGGTCCTGCTCGGACCTCCGTTCGCCCCGAGCTGGGCGGATGCCTTCGCGGTGCCGGGCGAGGTCGACGTGGTCGCCCTGTCGGCCTCGTCGGTCTCGGACGAGACGCTGCGGGCGGAAGTGGCGCTCGTGCGGCGCTCTTCGCGCCGACCGGGGCTCCGGGTCATCGCCGGTGGCCGCGCGGTGGGGCGGACGTCCGATGTGCGGGCCTCGCTGGACCTCGACGCCATCGCATACGATTTTCTCGAAGGAACGGAAGCGGCGCAGCGGATGCTCGGGACGGCCCCCGAGCCATGATCCGGACCGCTCCCGCTCCGCGGATCCTCCTACACGAGCGGCGAGGCGCATTCCCCCCATGATCTCGACAGAGTCCCCCGGCCCGGACGTGCTCCTCGTGGTGGAGCCCGAGGGCCGCATCGTCGATGCCAGCTTCTCGGGGGCCCTGGTCGGCGAGACCTCGGAAGACTGGATCGGGCGGTCCTGGAGCGAGACCACGGTCGACGCCGGCCCGGACAAGATCCGCCGCATCCTCCAGAGCGCGCAGTCCGGACAGGTCTCCGCCTTCCGGCAGATCAACCAGCGCTTCCCCAGCGGTCGCGAGCTCCCCATCGAGTACACCGCCGTGCCCAGTGGCAGCGGCGGCGTCGTGGCCATCGGCAAGAGCCTGCAGGCCGTGGCCGAGCTCCAGTCCCGCCTGGTGGCCGCCCAGCAGGCCCTCGAGCGGGACTACTGGAAGCTGCGGCAGGTGGAGACGCGGTACCGGCTGCTGTTCACGGCCTCCCGCGACGCCGTGCTGCTCGTGCACGCGAACACGCTCCGGATCGAAGAAGCCAATCCGGCGGCCGCGGCCGTCCTCGGCGCCAACGGGAAGGGAGTCGCGGATCTGACCGGACGTCCGTTCCTGCAGGACGTGGCTCCGGACGAGCGGGACGGGGTGGAGCTGCTGCTGCGCAGGGCACGGGAGCAGGGCAGGGCCGCCTCTCCGCAGGTGCGCCTGGGGCCGAGCGGAACCGCCTGGGCCATCCGCGTCGCGCTGATGCGGACCGAGGGCGAGCCGCTTTTCCTGGTGCAGCTCGGTTCGGACGCGACGGAGTCCCCGGCCGAGGAGGTCGGCGTCGACCTGGAGCGCCTCCTCGAGGCATCCCCCGACGGATTCGTCGTGGTCGATCGCAAGGGCGTCATCCTGCGCGCCAACCGCTCGTTCCTCGACTTCGCCCAGCTCGGAGCCGAAGGTCGCGCGGTCGGTCAGAGCCTGGGTCGGTGGTTGGGCCGTCCCGGCGCCGACCTCACGGTGCTCCTGGCCAGCGCGCAGCGCCACGGCGCCATCCGCAGCTTCTCCACGGTGATCCATGGAGATCTGGGCGGCGAAGTGGACGTGGAGCTGTCGGGCGCGGGCGTTCCCGAGGGCCAACCGCAGATGTTCGCGGTCGTCGTCCGCGACGTCGGCCGGCGCCTGGCCAGCGGTGGCGAGCCGGCACCCGACCGATTGGGCGCGTCGTTGCGCCCGCTCACCGACCAGATCGGGAAGAAGACGCTGCGTCGCCTGGTGCGAGACACCGTCGGCGTCGTGGAGCGCCACTACATCGAGGGAGCGCTGGACCTCACGGGCGGCAACCGCACCGCCGCGGCGGAGCTGCTCGGACTCAGCCGCCAGAGCCTCTATGCGAAGCTCAAGCGCTACCACATCTCGGGCGCGGCGGACGACGATTCGCCGCTGACGTGAGCGCCGGAGGCGAACTCCACCCCGGGCCGGCGCACGGGCCGGCGTTCGGTGAGGCCAGCCTCGCCAACTGCGAGCGCGAGCAGATCCATCTGGCGGGCTCGATCCAGCCGCACGGCATGCTGCTCGTGCTGGCGGGGCCCGACCTGGTGATCCGTCAGGCCAGCCTGAACATCACGGACCTGCTCGGGCCGCAGACCCCCCACGGCCGCCCGCTCGCCGACGTTCTCCCGGATCTCGTCGGGCCGATCCGCGCGCGGATGGACCAGGATCTGGCGGAACGGGCCCTGGCCTTCCGCTGGACGCACGGTGAACGCGGCCCGTTCGACGTGTTCCTCCATCGCCCGGCGAGCGGCGGTCTGGTGGTGGAGCTCGAGCGTGCCGGTCCACCGCTCGCCGCCGCCGACCTGCTCAAGACGGCGCTCGATCGTATCCTGCCGCGCGCCTCCCTGCAGCAGCTCTCCGACGAGGTGGCCCTGGTGCTGCGCGGACTCGCCGGGTACGACCGTGTCATGGTCTACCGCTTCGACGAGGAGGGGCACGGCGAGGTCGTCGCGGAGGAGCGCCGGGCGGATCTCGAAGCGTTCCTCGGGAACCGCTACCCGGCCACGGACATCCCGCAGATCGCGCGCGGGCTCTACCGGCGCAATCGCAGCCGCGTCCTGGTCGACGTCGCCTACGAGCCCTGTCCCGTCCTGCCGCGCGTCGACCCCGACACCGGGCGGGAGCTGGACATGTCGCTCTGTGTGCTGCGGAGCATGTCTCCGATCCACATCCAGTACCTCAAGAACATGGGCGTGGGTGCCACGCTGGTCGTGTCCCTGGTGGTGGGCGACCGGTTGTGGGGGCTCATCGCGTGCCACCACTACGCACCGCGCGCGATCTCCTACGAGATGCGCTCGATCTGCGAGCTGATCGGTGAGGCGGTCAGCATGCGCATCGCCGCGCTCGAGAGCGTGATGCAGGCACGCGTGGAGCTCGATGTCCGGCGCATGGAGCAGCGCCTGGCCGAGGCGATCGCCGCGCATGGCGACTGGCGCGCCGTGCTGGTGGAGAACCCGCAGACCCTGCTCGGCGCGGTGGATGCGACGGGACTCGCACTGTTCGAGGACGGTCAGGTCCTGACGGCGGGTGAGGTGCCGGGCACGCCGGAGCTGCGCCGCGTGCAGGAGTGGGTCCTGACGCGGGGTTGGCCCGCCGACGGAGTGGTGGCGACGGCGGCGCTGGGGAGCGAGGCTCCGGATCTGAGCGACGTGGCGGACATCGCGAGTGGCGTGTTGGCTGTGCGTCTGAGCGCCGCCGGCGAGATGCTGGTCTGGCTGCGCCCCGAGCAGGTGCGGGTCGTGACGTGGGGCGGCGATCCGAACAAGGCCGTCGTGATCGGTGACGATCCCAGCACACTCTCCCCGCGGCGCTCGTTTGCGCAGTGGCACCAGCTCGTCGAGGGCACATCGGCGCGGTGGACGCCCGCCGACCTCGCCACCGCGCGGCTCATCGGCGAGTCGATCGGGAACATCATGCTGCAGTTCCGATCCGTGCGGATGCTCATCGCGCGTGATCAGGTCGCCCGCGTCGATCGCTTGATGCGCGACTCCGACCAGGGCCTGGTGATCACCGACCCGCGCGGGCAGGTGCTGCTGGTCAACGCACCGGTCGTCGCCGCGCTCGGGGACGGTGCGGCCCGTCTGCGCTACCTGGACGAGCTGCCGGGGCTGTTCGGGAACGATCCTGCATTGCGCGAGGGCGTCTCGGCGGCGCTCGACACCCGGCGCTCCTGGCGCGGCGAGGTCGTCCGGGCCGAAGAGGACCGCAGCCGGCCGTTCCTGGTCCAGATCGACTGCGTGACGACGGCGCCCGACCGCCCGCTCGGCTACGTGGTGTTGCTCGCGGACCTCACGCTGCAGAAGGATGCGGACGAGCTGCGTCGTCGGCTGCAGAAACGGATCCTGGAGCATCCCGCTCCCGGCCGGGACGGGTCGTGGGATGCCGAGCGGGGTGTGCCCTACCGTGTGCTGCACTCCCTGCTGAGTGGCAACGCCCGCTCGGCCGCGTTGGAGATCGCCGACGGAGTGGAGCGTCTACGGATCCCCGGGCTGCTGGAAGGGGTGCGCGACTCCGCGGACCGCTCGCTGCGCCTGCTGGAGCATCTGCTCCGCTACGGTACCGACGACGCCTGAGGCTCCGGGCCGCTGGACAGCACGGCCTCCGACAGTCGGATGTTGAGGCGGAAGGCCTCCTCCGCCTCCTGCAGGATCCCCGCGGGGTCGAGCAGGTGCCGGCCGGCCTGCCGGAGCCCTTCCCGCAATCGCTCCACGAGGTCGCGAGGCGTGCCCACGGCGCCGAAGTCGTAGAACGCGACGCCCGCCCCACCCTGGAGCTCCAGCTGCTCCGCGACGAGCCGGGCCAGGATCTGACCGCCGTTGAGGTCGCCCAGGTAGCGCACGTAGGCGTGGGCCAGGAGGCGCTCGGGGCACCGGACGGCCGTCTCCCGTACCCGCTCCGCGTAGACGCGGCCCTCCTCGAGGACGGGCAGGCGCTGCGCCCACCCCGGTCCGGCGAGGGTGTCGAGATCCGCGACCAGCGCGGCCGACCGGCCGAGGGGGGGGACCTGCAGGGCCGCGAGGGCGGGGACCGAACCGGCCGACGCCAGCCCCTCCTCCAGGGCTTCGTAGACCGGCAGGAGGTTGCGCAGGAACCGGTGATAGGGGGCCGCCCGCAGCCGCCGGTTCAACAGCTCCCGTACGAGTCCGCTGCGCTCCGCCGTCCGGTGCAGGGGCCACGTATGCCGCTTGAGCGCCCCGGGCAGGTCCTCTGCGATCCCCGGCTCGTTCACCGACCCTCCGGGGCGGACAAATGTCCAGCCGATTTCACGACAAGATGTCTTGACACTGGGGGCTCCAGGGCTCTAGCCTCTGGCAGGAAACAGGGGTGGGAGGTCTGCACCGCGAGCCACCGGCGGGAGGGTCCACTGCGTATCGGTACGAGGGGTTCGGATCTGGCGCTGTGGCAGGCGACCACGGTCGCGGCTGCGCTGGCGGACGGGGGTCTGGACGCCGAGCCGAGGCTGGTCGTGGTCCAGACCTCCGGGGATCGGATCCAGGACCTACCGCTCTCCCTCGTGGAAGGCAAGGCCTTCTTCACCAAGGAGCTCGACCGCGCGCTCCTGGATGGGGAGATCGACCTCGCGGTCCACTCCTTCAAGGATGTGCCCACCCGGCTGCCGGACGGCATCGTCCTGGGGGCCGTGCTGGAACGGGGGGACCCGCGTGACGCCCTGGTCGGCGCCGGCGGAGCCACCCTGGCCGAGCTCCCGGCCGGGAGCCGGATCGGCACCAGCAGTCCCCGTCGGCGCGCCTTCCTGCAGCGTGCCCGTCCGGACCTGGTGCCGGTGGATCTGCGCGGGAACGTCCCGACCCGCGTCGAGGTGGTCGCCTCCGGTCGTCTGGACGGAGCCATCCTCGCCCTGGCGGGCCTCGTCCGGCTGGGCCTCGAGGACCGGGTCACCGACGTGCTGGACCCGGCCGCCTTCGTTCCGGCTCCGGCCCAGGGCGCGGTGGCCGTCCTGGTGCGGACCGGGGAGGCGGGGACGGTGGCGGGCCTGGACCACGCCACCACCCGCGCGGCCGCCGTGGCCGAGCGCACGGTGCTGCGCCGGCTGGAGGGGGGCTGTCACGCCCCCCTGGGGGCCCTGGCGCGAGGGGCCGAGCAGTTTCAGCTGCACGCCGCGGTGGCCTCGCTCGACGGCAGCGAGGTGCTGGAGGAGCGCGGAGCCGGGCCGGCCAGCGAGCCGGAACGCCTCGGGGAGGCCCTGGCCGAACGCCTGCTGGCCCGGGGCGCGGCGCGCCTGGTCTCGGCGCGGAGGAGCCCGACGGAGCGGGTGGGGTGAACGCCCTGACCGGGATCGGCGTGGCGGTGACCCGGGAGGAGCCCGTGGGAGGGCCGCTGGGCCTGCGGCTCGCCGAGCGGGGCGCCCGCGTGCATCTGTGGCCGACCGTCCGGTCCGTACCCCCCTCCGATCCCGCCCCCCTGGCCGACGCGCTGGCGCGCCTGGACGCCTTCGACTGGATCGTCTGCACCAGCGCACGCGCGGTGGAGGCGCTGCCCGTGGTGACGTCCCCTCCCGCTCCGCGTCTGGCTGCGGTGGGACGGGGCACGGCTCGCGCCGCGCGCGCCCGCGGCTGGGCCGTCGCCTGCACCGGGCCCGCGGGCGCCGTGGAGCTGGGCCGGCTCCTGGTGGAGGGGCGCAGCTTCCGGGGCCGCCGCGTCCTGGTTCCCCTGAGCTCGCTGGCGGGCGACGAGCTCACCGGGCTCCTGCGGGAGGCCGGGGCCGAGGTCGAACGCGTGACCGCCTACGAGACCCGGATCGGCCTGGAGGATGCCGCGCGCTGCCGGAGCGATCTGGCCTCGGGCGAGGTCCGCGCCATCACGTTCTGCAGCCCCTCCGCCGCGGAGGGGTTCGGCCCGGCGGCCGACTGGCCCGAGGGTCGCTCGGCCCGATGCGTGGCGCTGGGCGCGACCACGGGGGCGCGCCTGCGCGCCCTGGGGTGGGCGCCGGCAGAGGCGGACGAGGCCTCCTTCGAGGGCCTGGCAGGGGCGGTCGAACGGGCGCTCGCGGAGCCCCGCGCGTGAGCAACCGGCCCATGCGTCTCCGCGCTCGTCCCGGGCTCCGCTCGCTCGTCCGCGAGACGCGCTTGCACCCGGGTGCGTTCGTGCTCCCGCTGTTCGTGGTGGACGGCGAGGACGTCCGACGGCCCGTCTCCAGCATGCCCGGGGTGGAGCAGCTGTCGGTGGACCAGGTCGTCGCCGACGCGCGCGCGGCCGCGACCGCAGGCGTCGGAGGGGTGCTGCTCTTCGGCGTTCCCGACGCGAAGGACGCAGCCGGGACGGCCGCCTGGGATGCCGAAGGCCCCGTCGCGCGGGCGCTGCGGGCCCTGGCGCGGGAGGTCCCCGACCTGGAGCGTTGGGCGGACGTCTGCCTCTGCGAGTACACGGACCACGGCCACTGCGGCGTGCTGGACGCCCACGCGCACATCGACCTGGCCGCCACCCTGCCGGCCCTGGCCCGTGCGGCGGTCACCTACGCGCAGGCGGGCGCCACCGCCGTGGCGCCCAGCGACATGCTGGACGGTCGCGTTCGGGTCATCCGCCAGGCTCTCGACGGGGCCGGGTTCCCGCTGCTGCCGATCGTCTCGTACGCCGTCAAGTACGCGTCGGCGTTCTACGGGCCGTTCCGGGACGCCGCCGGGTCCACGCCGGCCTTCGGCGATCGCCGCAGCCATCAGATGGATCCGGCCAACACGGACGAGGCGCTGCGCGAGGCGGAGCTGGACCTGGACGAGGGTGCCGATATCCTGCTGGTCAAGCCCGCCGGTGCGTACCTGGATGTGATCTGGCGCGTGAAGGAGCGCTTCGGCCGCCCCACGGCGGCGTACCAGGTCTCGGGGGAATACAGCATGCTCAAGGCGGCCGCGCGCGCCGGGTGGTTGGACGAACGTCGCGCGGCCCTGGAGTCGTTGCTCGCGATCCGGCGAGCCGGAGCCGACATCGTGATCACCTACTATGCACGTGAAGCCGCGGCCTGGCTGCGGGAGGAGGAGGCACGTGGCTGAGCCCGGAGGCCCGACCACTGCCAGCGAGGCCTGGTTTGCGCGCGCCCGGGAGGTCATGCCCGGTGGCGTCAACTCTCCCGTACGCGCCTTCTCCTCCGTCGGCGGCACACCCCGCTTCGTGCGCGAGGCCCACGGCGCCCGCCTGCGCGACGTCGACGGGAGAAGCTATCTCGATCTCGTCGGTTCCTGGGGACCGATGATCCTCGGTCATGATCACGCCGCCGTGCGTGAGGCGATCGAACGCGCCCTGGCCCATGGGACGTCGTTCGGCACGCCGACCTCCGGCGAGGTGGAGCTGGCCGAGCTGCTGGTGGAGGCGATCCCCTCCCTGGAGCGCGTGCGGCTCGTGACCTCCGGCACCGAGGCGACCATGAGCGCGGTGCGCCTGGCGCGCGCCGCCACCGGCCGCGACCGGATGATCAAGTTCCGGGGCTGCTACCACGGTCATGCCGACGGCTTCCTGGTGGAGGCGGGGTCGGGGGCGGCCACGCTGGGCGTGCCTTCGAGCCCAGGCGTGACCGAGGGGACCGCGCGCGATACGCTCGTCGCGGAGTTCAACGACGCCGACGGCGTCGAGGCGCTCCTGGACGCGCACCGGGACGAGGTCGCGTGCGTGATCGTGGAGCCGGTCGGCGGCAACATGGGCTGTGTGCCGCCTCTGCCGGACTTCCTGCCGGCGTTGCGCACGCTGTGCGACCGACACGGCGCGCTGCTGATCTTCGACGAGGTGATGACCGGCTTCCGCGTGGCCTGGGGCGGCGCCCAGGCGCGGTACGGCGTCCGGCCCGACCTGACCACACTGGGCAAGGTGATCGGCGGGGGCCTGCCCGTGGGCGCCTACGGGGGCCGCGCCGACCTCATGGACCGCATCGCGCCCCGCGGGCCGGTCTATCAGGCGGGTACGCTGTCCGGCAATCCCATCGCGGTCGCGGCCGGCCTCGCGGTCCTGCGCACCATCAAGGCCCAGCCGGACTTCTACGACCGCCTGGAGGCCCTGGGGACCATCCTGGACGAGCAGATGCACGGACTGGGCACCTGGAACCGCGTCGGCGCGATGGGCTCGCTGTTCTTCACGGACGGGCCCGTGCGGAGCTGGGAGGATGCGCGGCGCATCGACACGGCGCGTTTCGCCGCGTTCTTCCACGCGATGCTCGAGCGCGGAGTCCACCTCCCGCCGAGCGCGTTCGAGAGTTGGTTCCTGTCCATCGCGCACACCGAAGCGGATGTCCGCGCCGTGGCCGACGCCGCGCGGGCCTCCCTGGCCGCATCGGAGGTGCAAGCATGAGCGATCCGTCTCCGCCCCCCTTCCTCGAAGCCTGCGCCCGACGCGCGCCGTCGCGACGTCCGATCTGGATCATGCGGCAGGCGGGGCGCTACCTCCCGGAGTACCGGGCCCTGCGCGAGCAGCACGGCTTCATGACGCTCATGAAGACGCCCGATCTCGCGGTGGAGGTCACGCTGCAGCCGATCCGGCGCTTTGACCTGGATGCCGCCATCCTGTTCGCGGACATCATGACTCCGGTCGAAGGCATGGGATTCGACCTGGAGTTCGCCCCCGGGCCCGTCATCGCCAATCCGGTGCGCACGCCGGCGGACCTGGACCGGCTCCGCACCGCCGAGCCCGAAGAGACCGTCCCGTTCGTGCTCGAGGCGGTGCGCACCCTGCGCGCCGAGCTGCCCGCACACGTGCCGCTGATCGGCTTCGCCGGCGCGCCGTTCACCCTGTTCTGCTATGTGGTGCAGGGCGGCAGCAGCAAGTCCTTCATGGCGCCCCGCGGCTTCCTGCGCCGGCACCCCGACGCGGCCGTCGCGCTGCTGGAGCGACTGGCCGACGTGCAGCTCGCCTATCTGCGGGCGCAGCACGCCGCCGGGGCGCAGGCCCTCATGCTCTTCGATTCCTGGAGCGGGCTCCTGGGGCCGGAGACGTTCTCGGAGCTGGTGCTGCCGTCCGTGCGGCGGATCCGCCAGGGGCTGGCCGACACCGGTGTGCCGTTCATCTACTTCCCGTTCGGCGGCTCCACGCTGCTGGAGACCCTGCGGGGCGAGCCCTTCGACGTCGTGGGCATCGACTGGCGCCTGCCCCTGTCCCGCGCACGCGCCATTCTCGGCGACGACGTGGCCCTGCAGGGCAACCTGGATCCGGCGGCCCTCTTTGCCGACCGCGCGGGTCTGACCCGCGCTGCCCGGCGGGTCATCGACGAGGCCGGCACCCATCCCGGCCACATCTTCAACCTCGGGCACGGCATCGAGCCGGACGTGGATCCGGATCAGGTGGCGCATCTCATCGACGTCGTGCACGACCCATCGGACTGAGGCAGCCATGGATACCGACGTCGTCGTGCTCGGAGCCGGCATCAGCGGTCTCTCGTGTGCGCGGCGCCTGCGCGCGTCCGGCGCGGACGTCGTGCTGCTCGAGGCCGGCGAGCGCCCGGGAGGGCCGATCGCGACCGAGCGGACGCCGGAGGGCTTCCTGATCGAGCACGGTCCCCAGACCGTGCGCGTGGCCGACCCCGACCTCCTGGCCGAGCTGGACGGGCTTGGAGGGGACACCGCGCGCATCGGGGCCGAGCCGGCGAGCGGACGCCGATTCGTCGTGTGGAAGGGACGCCCCCAGGCGCTGCCGCACGGCCCGGGCGCGCTGGTGCGCACGCCGCTCCTCAGCGCGCGCGGCAAGCTGCGTCTGCTGCGCGAGCCCTTCGTGCGTGCCCGGCCGGGTGCCGATCCGACCGTGGCGGAGTTCGTGCGCGGGCGGCTCGGGCCGGAGGTGGCGGACCGGCTCGTGGATCCGTTCGTGGCCGGGGTCTATGCCGGGCGTAGCGACCGGTTGTCCGCCGCAGCGACGTTGCCCGACCTGGTCGAGGGGGTCCGCGCCCACGGCAGCCTGCTGCGCTGGGGCCTGCGGGGACGTCCCCGTCGCGCAGCGGGCGCGCCGCGGCCGACGCTCGTCTCCTTCCGCGAGGGGCTGGGCGAGTGGCCGCGGCGACTCGCCGAGGCGCTCGGGCCGGCGCTCCGGCTGCAGGATCCGGCGGTGGCCCTCGAGCCGCACGCCGGTGGCTGGATCGTCCACACGGGCTCGGGCGGGACTGTGCGTGCGCGTGCGGTCGTCTCCGCGCTCCCGGCTCCGGCCGCCGCGGCCCTGGTCCGGGAGCTCGACGGGGCCGCCGCCGACGCGCTCGACGGCATCGGGTACGCGCCCGTCGCCGTCGTCCACCTGGGGTTCGTCTGCGCGGAGCCTCCCGATGTCCTGCGTGGCTTCGGCTGCCTGAATCCGACCGGGGAGGGGCGCCGCACGCTCGGGACGCTCTTCTCCAGCTCGCTCTTCCCGGGGCGCGCCCCGGAGGGCCACGTGCTCACGGCCACGTTCGTGGGCGGGAGCCGCGCGCCCGAGGCGTTCGTCGAGGACGACACGGCGCTGGTCGACCGTGCGCTGCACGAGCACCGGACGTTGTTCGGGCTGGACGCACCGGCCTTCGAGCGCGTGATCCGCTGGCGGCGCGCGATCCCGCAGTACGAGGTCGGACACACCGAACGCATCGCACGCGTGCGACGGCTGGAGGTGGCGCGACCCGGCCTGCGGCTCATCGGCTCCTGGCGCGGCGGCGTGAGCGTCCCCGGGTGCTGGGCCTCCGGGCGCGCGACGGCCGATGCTGTCGCGGGCGAGATGCGGCCCGCGGGGACCTCCGCTAGCGTAGGGAGGTCGTCCAGCCTCCTCGCCGCCGGGAGTCCATCCTGATGCGCCTCCGTGTGCTCGTTCCGTGGGTCGCGCTCGTCGTGGGTGCCTGCGGCGAGACCCCGGATCCCCCCGCCGCCGGGGGAGAGCCCGCGGCGGCGGTCAGCCCGGCGCTCGCCGGCACCCGCTGGGAGGTGACGTTCCTCCAGGGAGGCGTGGATCCGGCCCAGGCGCCGCGTAGGCCCACGCTGGAGTTCCTCGACGCCGGGCAGGCGGCCGGTCACAGCGGGTGCAACCCGATGGCCGGCTCGTGGAACTCCGACGGGGGCGGCCTCACGTTCGGGGGCATGGCCCTCACGCGCATGGCCTGTCCGGAGCCGGTGACCGCGGTCGAGACCGCGTTCCTGGACGCGCTGGACCGCACGCGCGCCTCCGCCCTCGTCGGGGACGAGCTCGTCCTCCAGGGGGCGGGGGGCGTGCTGCTGGCACGCCTGCGCCCGGCCTCCTGAAGGCGAGGCGGGCCATGGCGCGCGGCCCCGCCTCGGGCGGTCCACTGCGCACGGGTTCGCGGACGCGAGCCCACGTGCCGCGGTCTCCGGCCGACCTCAGCGCGACAGCGGCACCCCCACACCCACCTGGACCAGGAAGCTGCGGTTCTCGATGCCGTCCCACACGTCGGACGCCTCTTCGATGTCCGTGAGCCCCATCGCGTAGCGCACGTCGCCCCACAGCGAGAACGAGCCCAGCATCAGTCCCACGTCCGCGCCGAACAGGGCCGACCAGTCCGTCGTGGTCTCGAGGCCGAAGGCGCTGCTGTCGCAGTCCACGCCGTCGATGCTGCAGGAGGCCTCGAACCCGATGCCGACGCCCCCGAACACGTCGGCGCGCACCGGGCCGAGGGGCACTCCGGCCTTGAGCAGCAGGGAAGGCTCGAGGTAGCGCAGCTTCACCTCCACCGCGTTCGCGCCGATCAGCTCGAAGCCCTTCTCGGTGAAGGAGAGCTCCGGCTGCAGCACGAAGAGCCCGTTGCCGAGCGCGAGGAAGGTCCCCACCGACCACCCGGTGCGGTTCTCCTCCTCCAGGCTGCCGGACAGGTCGTCCACGTCGGCGCTGGCGATGCTGACGCCGCCGCGGAATCCGAGCGTGCTCTGGGCCTGGAGCGCCGGGGGCACGAGCGCGAGGGCGCCGGCGAGGAGGAACGGAGCGCATCGCGACATGGAACGTTCATCCGATGGGGCCGGCGCCATCCCGCACCCGGGGCCGCCGTGAGCGGCCGAGGATGGCGCGGGGTCCCGGGAAGGAAGACCACCCGCGGGTGCAGGAGTGATACGTGGCCGGGGGGCGGGGAGGTTCCGGCGCGCGCCGGCCGTGGACCCGCCCGGCCGAAGTGGCGAGACTGTGGGCCATGAGTGCTCCCACGCCCATTCCCGTCCTCGACGGCCACAACGACACGCTCACCCGCATCCGCAACACCACCGCCGCGGAACGGCCCTCCTTCCTGGAGCGCAGCGCGCAGGGCCACATCGACCTGCCCCGGGCCCGAGCCGGCGGTCTCGCGGGTGGATTCTGCGCCGTGTTCACGCCGTCCTCCGGCGAGCGGCCGGAGCCGGTGCCCCGGCTGGATGCGCAGGGCCGCACCGTCCCCGGTGCGTGGACGGTGCCCATGCAGCGGCCGCCGGCGCGCCGGAGCGCGTTGGCGTACACGCTGGGGGTGATCTCCGACCTCCTGCGCATCGAGCGCGATGCCGAAGGAGGGGTCGAGGTCGTGCGCTCCGTCCCTGCGCTGCAGGCCTGTCTGGCGGAGGGCCGCTTCGCCGCGATCCTGCACATCGAGGGCGCCGAGGCGATCGACACGCGTCTCGAGGCGCTGGACGTGCTGTACGCCGCCGGTCTGCGTTCGCTGGGGCCGGTCTGGAGCCGACCCAACGCCTTCGGTCACGGGGTGCCATTCGACTTCCCCGGCACACCGGACGTCGGCCCGGGTCTGACGTCCGCGGGGCGGCGGCTGGTGGCCGCATGCGGACGGCTCGGCATCCTGGTGGATCTGTCGCATCTGAACGCCGCGGGCTTCGCGGACGTGGCGCGCATCAGCGACGCACCGCTGGTGGCCACGCACTCGGCCGCCCACGCCCTGTGCGCCTCTCCGCGCAACCTCACGGACGCGCAGCTCGACGCGATCGGGGCCAGCGGCGGCCTCGTGGGCATCAACTTCCATGTCGGCTTCCTGCGCGCGGACGGAGACGCCTCCCGCCCCACGTCGCTCTCCGAGATCGTGCGGCACGCCCGGTACGTCGCCGACCGGATCGGCATCGGGCACGTGGCGCTGGGCTCGGACTTCGACGGGGCCACGATGCCCGGGGATCTGCCGGACGTGACCGCGCTGCCGCGGCTGCTCGACGCGTTCCGGACCGCCGGCTTCGATCAACGCGACCTGGAGCGCATCGCCTGGCGCAACTGGGTGCGCGTGCTCGGGGAGACGTGGAGCGCATGAACGCGGACGAGGTCCTGCACACCGTCTTCGGCTACCGCGAGTTCCGGCCAGGCCAGCGCCTGATCATCGATGCCGTCACGGAGGGCCACGACTGCATCGCGGTCATGCCCACCGGGGCCGGGAAGTCCCTGACGTTCCAGATCCCCGCGAAGCTGCTCCCCGGCACGGTGCTGGTGCTGTCCCCGCTCATCTCGCTCATGAAGGACCAGGTGGACGCGCTGGACGCGCTCGGCTTCCGCGCCACGGCCATCAACTCCTCCCTGGACGCGGAAGAGCGCCAACGCCGCCTGGCCGGTCTGCGCGCAGGCGCCTACGAGCTGGTGTATCTGGCACCCGAGGCACTCACGCGCTTCCTGCGCCGGGAGATGCAGAGCTGGCCCCTGTCGCTGATCGTGGTGGACGAGGCCCATTGCATCTCGCAGTGGGGGCATGATTTCCGGCCGGCGTACCGGAGTCTGCGTGGGCTCAAGCAGGAGCTGCAGGGCATCCCGGTGCTGGCGCTGACCGCGACGGCCACACGTCCGGTGGCGCGCGACATCCTCGCGCAGCTCGGCATGGTCAAGCCCAAGGGGTTCAAGGGCTCCTTCTTCCGCTCCAACCTGCGCATCTACTGCCGCAAGAAGGGCGAAGGAGACACCCGGGCCGAGATCCTCGGCCTGATCCGCGCCCGCAAGGGCGAGCGCGGGATCGTGTACTGCCTGTCGCGGAAAGGCGTGGAGCAGACCACCGCCTTCCTGGTCCGCAAGGGCGTCAACGCCGTGGCCTACCACGCCGGGCTCTCCGACGAGGAGCGCTCACGCAGCCAGGATGCGTTCGCGCGCGACGACGTGGACGTCGTGGTGGCGACGATCGCGTTCGGCATGGGCATCGACAAGTCGAACGTGCGTTTCGTCATCCACCGCGACATGCCCAAGGACGTCGAGTCCTGGTACCAGGAGATCGGGCGCGCCGGCCGCGACGGGCTGCCCAGCGACTGCTTCCTGTTCTACTCGTGGGCGGACGTGAAGCTGCACGAACGCTTCCTCGACGGGATCGAGGATCCCGACCAGTACCACATGAAGCTGCAGGCCACGCGGGGGCTGTTCCGCCTGGTGGAGAACGGCGGGTGTCGCCACCGCGCGATCCTGGGCTACTTCGACGAGACGCTGGAGGCGTGCGGGGACGCCTGCGATGTCTGCACCGGCACCACGCTGGAAGCCTTGGCCGCCGAGGGCATGCCCGCCCGCGGCAGCGGCCGGGGGAGCCGGGACCGGGCCGAGCGCCCCGCAGCGAGCGAAGACGACAGCCCGCTGTTCGACCGCCTGCGCGAGGTGCGCAAGCAGATCGCCGACGGCCAGAACGTGCCCGCCTACATCGTCTTCAACGACCGCACCCTGCGCGCCATGGCCGACCTGCGACCCCGCAGCGCCGCCGAGCTGCTGGACGTCCCGGGGGTGGGACCCGCCAAGCTGGAGCGCTACGGGCAGGCATTCCTGGACGCGGTGGCCGAGATGGAGGGGATCGGCGGCTGAGACCGGCACGAGCCCCGGACCGCGTCACCGGGGGTACGCCGACGCCGCCCATGGACCCCCCGGCCCTGAGACCCCCATGGAACCCCGGCCCTGAAACCAGCCATTCGACCCCCCCGTACGGGAGGGAGCCTGTCCGTTCCGCCGGTGACCCGACATGCGCACGCCCTACCCGCTTCGCCTCCTGCTCTTCTTCTGGGCCCTCGCGGCCCCGCTCCACGCCCAGGATGCCCACCGCATCTGGGCGCGCGTGCACACGCACGCCGGGGAGGTCCACGAGGGCTTCCTGCGCTGGGACCGCAACGAGGCCAGCTGGGTGGACCTGCTGGACGGGACCAAGACCCTGCCGGAGGACGCCTACGACACGTGGATCGCCGAGCAGCATGGAGGCGAACGGCCCGTGCGGGCCATCCAGCTGCGCGGGTACCGCGTCACCTGGGACGAGGAGGATCCGGACTTCCCCACCCGCGTCGCCTCCGGCATCCGCTTCGGGCACCTGGCGGAACTGGTCGTCGCGGACGAGGACAGCGTGGACCTGGTGTTGAAAGGGGGCGGGCGGGTGTCGCTCTCCGGCGGGGCCACCGACCTGGGCCCTTCCCTGCGCGAGCTGATCGTCGAGCGGAACGGCCGGACCACGGAGCTGGAATGGGAGGACGTGGAGCGGGTGACGTTCGCGGCGGTCCCCGCGGGTGAGCGCGCCCGCTCCCAGCGCCTCTACGGCACCGTCCAGGACGACCGCGGCCGTTCCTTCACCGGCTTCCTCGCCTGGGACCTGGACGAGGCGTTCACGTCCGACATCCTCGATGGCCGCGACGACGACGGGGACGAGCACGACATCCCCTTCGGGGACATCGCCTCCATCGAGGCCGAGCGCCGCTCGGCCAAGGTCACCCTGCGGTCGGGCCGCACGCTCGAGCTGTCGGGCTCCAACGACGTGGGCCGTGGGCACCGTGGCGTCCAGATCTCCGATCCCGGGCTCGGCATGATCGAGGTGGAGTGGGACGCGCTGGAACGGGTGGACTTCGAGCCCGCGCCGGACGGCCCTGCCTACGATGCCTTCGACGGCGGCGCGCCGCTCCAGGGCACGGTCGTGACCCAGACGGGCGAGGAGATCCGCGGCACGCTGCGGTGGGACATGGACGAGACGTACACCTGGGAGCTGCTCGACGGACGGGCCGAGGACGATGCCTTCGTCGTCGGTGTGGGACGCGTCGGCCGCATCGAGCGGGGGCACTCGTTCAAGGTCGAGCTGGGACGCATCGCGCGCATCGAGCGGGGTGAGGCCTTCGGGGTGCGGGTGGTGCTGGTCGACGGACGCGAGCTGGTCATGGACGACTCCAACGACGTGGACTGGGACAACAAGGGCATCCTGATCACACCGGCCCCGAGCGAGGACGGCGGCGAGCCCGCGCAGCGCTACGTGTCCTGGGAGGAGTTCAAGGAGGTCCGCTTCGGGAGCGCGGCGGCGTCGGCAGGAGGACCCCGATGATCCGGCAGAGGTCTCCGCGCACGGTGGAGCCGCGGATGCGGACCCCCTGCGCGACACAGGGCGGAACCGGGTGGAGCGGAGCGTCGGCGGCGCTGGCCGCTCTCGCGCTGTTCGGCCTGGCCGCGCCCGGCCTGCACGCCCAGACTCCCCTCCGCGACGATGCCTTCGTGGATCCCGCTGCCCGTACGCTCTGGAGCGCTGCGGCGGACACCTGGGGTGCGTTGGACACCTCCATCCTGCGCTACACGGCCCGCATCGATCAGCGCATCGCGGCGTCGCTGCGCACGCCGCTCAAGGACCGCGTCCTCTACCGCAACGAGACGGCCGTGCGCGCGTTCTGGGATCAGGAGTACGATCCGGTGGTGCAGGTGCTGGGGACACGGTCCCAGTATCCCGGACGGAATGCGGCGATCCGGGACGGGGACCTGGACTGGCTGGAGGACCTCCCGTTCGACGAGCCGTTCGAGCCGGGCGGGGATCGGTTGTTCTTCGGCATGGGGGACTCCGACGAGGACGCCTTCCAACCCGACAACGACGACTTCTGGTTCGCGCACCCGCTCGCGCCCGGTGCCGACAGCCTCTATCGCTTCGAGAGCGGAGACACGCTGACCCTGAGCCTACCCGGCGGACGTCAACTCCGCACGGTCCAGCTGGATGTGCTGCCGCGGCGCGCGGACGTGCACCGCATCACCGGCAGCCTCTGGATCGAGCCGGAGTCCGGCGCGCTGGTGCGGGCGGTCTTCCGCTTGAGCCAGCAGTTCGACGCGATCCGCGACATCCCGGACCTGCAGGAGGAGGAAGAGCAGGGCTCCTTCAAGTACGTGCCGGGGCTCTTCAAGCCGTGGACGTTCGACCTCACCATGATCGCGGTGGACTACGCGCTGTGGGACTTCCGCGTCTGGCTGCCGCGCACGCTGCGCATGGAAGGAGAGGTGGCCGCCGGGATCCTGAAGATGCCGGTGTCCATGGACGTGGCGTACGACATCGAGTCCGTGACCACGGCCGAGGACGACGGCGAGGAGACGGTGGACCTCTCCGTGGGCGCCGATCCGACCGGTGCGGTGCAGGAGGTGCATTTCGGGTCGCGCGCGGAGGCCATGGCGTTCATCGCGCAATTGCTCTCCGACGGAGAGCCGGTGGCCTACGAGCAGATGTCGCGTGCCGAGCCCGCCGCGCGGGATCGGGAGTCGCTGCTGCTGGTCCCGCAGGACCGGAGCCAGGTGGCCGTCAGCCCACACCTGCCACCGCCGATCTGGGAGGAGGCCGACGGGTTCGCCACGGACGACGAGCTTGCGGAGTACCTGGGCACGCTCGCGGACCTGCCCGCGCCCCCGATCGAAGGCCTGCCCTGGTCGGCGAGCTGGGGGTGGGCCCGACCCGACCTGGTGCGCTACAACCGCGTCGAGGGGCCGGCCCTGGGCGGGCGGGTGGAGGCGGCCATCGGCGGGCCGTGGACCCTGGGGGCCAGCGGCTTCCTGGGCTTCTCCAGCTTCGAGCCCTCGGCGCGCCTCGACCTGGAGCGCTCCACCGTGCTGCGCACGCTCACCTTCGGCGTCTATCGCGAGGTCACGGCGACGGACCCCCGCGCCGGCTACCTGGGCTTCGGCAACTCGCTCGACGCGTTCTTCTTCGGACGGGACAACGGGGAGTACTACCGGGCCACGGGCGCCTCGCTCACGTGGAGTCCGCCGACCGGGGCCCGGGAATCGTTCGCCTTGCGCCTGTGGGCGGAGCGTCAGGACCGGCTGGAGACGGAGGCGGGCTTCGCCCTCTTCCACGCCTTCGACGACTCCTGGGATTTCCGGGGTAACGTGCCGGCCACCGACCTGGAGGAGGCGGGCGCCGAGCTGAGGGTGTCTCCCTGGTGGGGCGGGGATCCGCTGGGCGTGCAGGCGGGCCTGGAGCTCTTCGGCCAGGGCGCGCGTTGGCGCGCCATCGGCGCGGACACCACGTCCGACTACGCCCGCACCAGCGCGGTCCTGCGGGTGGCCGTCCCGCTCGGGGGCCGCTGGCGGGCGGGCCTGGAGGCCGGTGCCGGCACCACGTTCGGGGACGCGCCGCCGCAGCGCGCCTGGTTCCTCGGTTCGGCAGGCACGCTGCGGGGCTATCCTCCGTCCGTGATCTCCGGCCCGTCCTTCACGCGAGGCCGGCTGGAGTTGGCGCGCACCTTCGACGGTGTGGGGAGCTTCTCCGCCTTCGGGGACGCGGGGTGGGCGGGCGCGCGCGACGCCTTCGCCGCGGACGACCTGCTCTATGGGGTGGGCATCGGCGGGAGCCTGCTGGACGGGCTGATCCGGATCGATCTCTCCCGCGGTCTGAACGGCCCCAACCGACAGTTCCGCCTGGATCTGTACCTGGACGCGATCCTCTGAGACGCAGCCGTCAAGCGGCCCGGCGCGGCACCTCGGCGTAGCGCTCGAGCCCGCGCACGTCCCGCTCCAGCGAGGGGATGGTGCTCATGACGTGCCCCGTGTCGTCGGCTCGTCGGAGAACGGCTCGTAGAGCGCGTCCGGGGGAGTCCTCCCCAGCTCCACCAGGAAGGCCGCGATCCGCGTGCAGCACGCAGTAAGGAAGCGGTCGCCCTTCTCGGCGGTGGCAGCGGCGGGATCGCCGATGCCGGTATCCTGCGTGACACTGGGCCAGTCGCGCGGAGTCCAGGCCCAGCCTTCGTTGAAGGCCGCGACCGTGAACGGCTGCGCATCGCCGGTTCCCCACCGCTCCCGCGGCGCCACCAGGTCGGGTCGCAGCGCCAGCACCACGCTGGTCTCGAGCTCTCCGGCGTGATCGCCGGGTCGGTCGAAGAAGCCGCGGGCGTCCACGGCGCGCCACCAGTCGAAGGCGCACAGGAACACGTCGGTCTCGCCCTGCGCTTCGCGGATCAGCGGCTTGAAATCGTTGCCGCCGTGCCCGTTGCAGAGCACCAGCCGTTCGATGCCCGCGGCCTCCACGCTGCGGATGAGATCGAAGAGGATCTGGAGCTGCGTGGAGGGGCTCAGGTGCAGGGTGGGCCCGAGGCCGAGCTGGGTGGAGTTCACACCGAACGGCACCGCGGGCAGCACCAGGGGCCGCCCGCCCGCCTCCCAGGCCAGGCGGGCGGCCTCGACGGCCACGGACTCGGCCTCCAGCGTGTCGGTCCCGTAGGGCAGGTGCAGGTTGTGCGGCTCGGTGGCGCCCCAGGGGAGCAGCGCGAGATCGTACGACCGCTCCTGCACGTCCTCCCAGCGGCTCTCGGCGAGCACCCAGGGGCGGGCAGCGGACGTGGAGTCGCTCATCGCTCCTCCCGGACGTCGTAGTGACGGGACCGCTCGTCGAAGCGCTTCAGCACGGCGCGTGCGGCGGCGGGTACGTAGGCGGCTTCATGGTCCGGTCCCGCGAACTGCCGCACCGCGTCCAGCGCGTCGAACTCCATCAGCGTGACGAACTCCACTTCGTCCCCCGCGCTCCGGCGCAGGAGCCGGATGCCGCGGTATCCGGCCACGCCCTTGGCTGCGATGCCGGGGAAGATCTCCTCCCGGAGCAGGCGCTCGTACGCGTCCGCGTTCTCCGGCGTGGTCCAGCCGTGCCACATGCGCACGATCATCCGTTGCTCCAGCGCTCGAGGTGTGTCACCGTGCGCGGAGCGTAGTCGGAGCCTCATGCCGGAGCAATCGCGTGTCGGTCCTCGAGCGGGTGGATCATCTGGTGGTGGCGGCCCCCGACCTGGAGGAGGGCGTCCGCTGGTTCGAGGAGCGCGTGGGCGTGGCCCCGGGCCCCGGGGGTCGCCATCCGGCGTGGGGGACCCGCAACCGCATCCTGGCGCTGGGGCCCCGGTGCTACGTGGAGGTGATCGGACCCGATCCGGAGCGCGAGAGCGGGGAGCTGCCGACCCTGTTCGGGATCGATCGGCTGGAGGAGCCGGGTCTGGTGGCCTGGGCAGCGGCCGGAACCGATCTGGAAGGGGCGGTGCGGCGCGCACGCGCGGCCGGCCTCGCGCTCGGTGAGCCGGTCTCCGGGTCGCGCCGGCGTCCGGACGGCAGCCTGCTCGCCTGGTCCATGACGGATCCGTACTCCGTCGATCCCGAGTGGCCGCTCCCGTTCCTGCTGGACTGGTCGGGTTCGGCGCACCCCGCCGCGGGGTGGACGGGGGACGTCACCCTCGTGGATCTCCGTGCGGAGCACCCGGAGCCGCAGCGGCTGCGGGACGGGCTCGCGGTGCTCGACGTGCCCCTGCCGGTGACCGAGGGTCCACGGGCTGCGCTCTTCGCGACCTTGCGAGGGCCGGGTGGGGACGTGGTGCTGACGCGGCCGGGTCGGTAGGCGTCCCCGCGTCTTCTTCGCCGCCCCGGGCCGGAGACACGCGCTCGGAGGGCCCTCCGAGCGCCACGGGACGCGGTCCGCTACGGCGCGCGGGGCTCCCCGAGGACGACTTCGAGCTCCCGCTCCAGCGGTCCCACCTCGGTGATCAGCAGCGCCAGCTCCTCCCGGATCTCCGCCAGCATGGACAGGTGTGCGCGGTAGAGGCCGCGCAATCGTCCGGACTCCTCGTAGAAGCGATCCGGCCCGTCGTCCACGTGCGGCAGGATCTCGCGCTCGGTGACCTCGTTGTAGCGCCGATATCGGTCGCTCATCGAGATCAGACGGTTGTAGAACACCGCGAGGCGGTTGAAGAGGTCCGGATCGAGCAAGGCCACACCCCCCGACGCGAGCGTCGCTTCCCAGATCGCCGAGGGGGGCGACTCGGCTCGGGGCTCACGGTAGTAGGGGGGTGGGGGCGCGTGGCCCTGCGCTCGCGCTGCGTTCCACTCCGCCTCGATCCTGTCCATCTCCGCGGCCACCAGTGGGGCCCGCGAGCTGAAGGCGTGCATCTCGCCCAGGATCGCGGCGTAGATGTGCTGGGCACGCTGCCGGTCTTCGCGGGTCTGGCGGACGTCCTCGGCCACGAACGCGCCGAACACGCCGACGAAGATCACGCTCAGCTCGGCCAGGACCCGCAGCGTGACCGCTCGCCGACCCGGGGGGGCGGGCCGGTGGGCCGAGCGGTCGGGCGCAGGGTGCGTGCGAGGGGTGGTTGCCATCTGTCGCTGTCCGAAAGGATCTCCGCACTCGTACGGCTGCGGGCAAGCCGGGTTTCGGTCCGGGATGCCGTCCGCGTCGCTCAGTACCGCGCGAAGATCCTCCGGAGACCGTCCGTGTCCCGGGTGCGCGTGAGGCCCAGCATCAGCAGGATGCGCGCCTTCCAGGGGGACAGGTCGGCCGCGAGGACCGCGCCCAGCGGCGCGGCCGGATCGCCGACGATGCGGCCCCCGGGCACCCGGGAGGCCAGCGCCACCGGGATGCCCGCGGCCACCGCCGCGCGGACGCCCTCCCGCGCCCCCGGGCTGGTGCGCCCGCCCGCGAAGGTCGCCAGCACGATGCCGTCCGGACGGCGGGCGACCAGATCCTGGAGATCGCGCGGATCGAAGCCGGTGTGGTCGTGCGCCACCAGCACGGTGGGCAGCACCTCCACGTCGTGGACGTCCAGCTCGCTCTCCGTGGTGTGTGGCTTCAGCGTGGCCCGGAGGAACACCACCGTGTCGGGATCCACGAAGCCCAGATGGCCGAGCTCGGGGGACGCGAACGTGTCCACCCGGCGGTTGTCGGTCTTCCAGACGTCGCGCGCGGCGGAGATGTCCTCGTTCAGCGCCACCAGCACGCCCCGCCCGCGCGCGTGCGGGGCCGCGGCGATGCGCACCGCGTTCAGCAGGTTGGCCGGACCGTCCGCGGAGATCTCCGTCGCCGACCGCATGGACCCGGTGATCACCACCGGCCGCTCGTCGCGCACGGTCAGGTTCAGGAAGAACGCCGTCTCGTCCATCGTGTCGGTGCCGTGCGTGATCACGATGCCGGCCAGGTCGGGGCGCTCGGAGAACAAGCCGTTGATGCGCTGGGCGAGCGCCAGCCAATGCGCCGGCGTGATCTGCGAGGAGCCCACGCGGCTGAACTCCTCGACGGTGACCTGCGCGTGGTCCAGCAGCGCCGGCACGGCGCCCACCAGGCTGTCGCCGCTGGCCATGGGTGCATCACTGCGCGACGCGATGGTCCCTCCCGTCGTGAGGATGACCACGGGCGGGCGGGCGGTCTGCGCCGTGAGCGGCGCCGCCGCGAGCACGGCGGCGCACGAGAGCGCGGCGGCCCGCAGCACGGTGCGCAAACGCGGGGCGCACGAGAGCGCGGCGGCCCGCAGCACGGCCAACCGTCGCACGATGCCCGGTCGCACGGCGCCCGTGAGGCCTTGCCGCTCCACCCCTACGGCCTCCGGTAGACCACGCGGCCACCGATGATGGTGTAGACCACCTCGGTGCTCGGGATCTCCTCCTCCGCGATCTCCAGGATGTCCTGGGAGAGCACCACCACGTCCGCCAGCTTGCCCGGCGTCAGCGTCCCCTTGAGGTCCTCCTCGAAGGCTCCGTAGGCGGGTTGGATCGTGTAGCTCTTGAGCGCTTCCATGCGGCTCATGCGCTGATCGGGATAGAAGACCGAGCCGTCCCGTGTGCGTCGCGACACCGTGGCGTAGTAGTTGGCGATGGGATCGACGTCCTCGACCGGGGCGTCGGTGCCGTTCATGACCACCGCGCCGCTCTGCATCAGGCTCTGCCAGACGTACGCGCCATCGTGGGCGCGCTGATCGCCGAGGCGGATCGGCACGAACGGCGCGTCCGAGGTGGCGTGGATCCCCTGCATGGAGGCGATCACGCCCAGCTCGGCGAAACGGGGGATGTCGGCCAGGTCGAGGTGCTGGGCGTGCTCCACCCGCCAGCGCCAGTCGTCCTTCTCCGGATGGTCCGCGAACGTGGCCGCGAAGATGTCCAGCACCTCGCGGTTGCCCCGGTCGCCGATGGCGTGGATGCAGAGCTGGTAGTCGTTCTCGGCCGCCAGCCGGGCCGTCTCCTCGAGCTCGGAGATGGGCACGGTGTTGAGGCCGGAGCTGGTGGGGAGATCCGTGTACGGCGCGAGCAGCCAGGCGCCGTGCGAGCCCAGGGCGCCGTCGATGTAGCGCTTGATGGCGCGCACGGTGAGGTGGTTGTCCCCGTACCCCACCATCCGGTACCGCGGCAGCGCCTCGGCCAGGTCGGCGTTGGAGCCACCCAGCATCACCCACAGGCGCACGTCGATGTCGCCCGCGTCGACCATCTCCTTGTAGAGATCCACGACCGCCGTCGGCGCGCCGGCATCCTGGAAGGAGGTGATGCCCTTGGCGATCAGCTCCTGGTTGGCCAGCTCCGCCGGGCGGCGCGGATCGACCGGGGTCGCCGCGGCCGCCACGGGCGCCAGCAGCTCCTCCGCGGTCTCCTTGAGATAGCCGGTGGGCTGGCCGCCCGCGTCCTTGACGATCTCGCCGCCCGCCGGGTCCGCGGTGCTGGCGTCGATCCCCGCCAGCTCCAGGGCCTTGGCGTTGGCGAAGGCGGCGTGGCCGCTCGCGTGCACCAGCACCACCGGGTTGTCCGGGGAGACGGCGCTCAGGGAGGCGTGGGTGGGGATGCCTTCCACGCTCCCGGCCGGCGTGTGCGTCCACTTCTCCTGGTGCCACCCGCGGCCCCGGATGAGCTCGCCGGGGCGGCTGTCGGCCACGGCGGCCTCCACCCGCTGGACGATCTCCTCCCAGCTCTCCGTGTCCATGAGGTTGAGCTGCAGCTGGGCGTCCCCGATGCCCATGAAATGGGCGTGTCCCTCGATGAAGCCCGGGATGGCCAGCCGGCCCTCGAGATCCAGCGTCTCCGTCTCCGGACCACGGTGGACGGCCATCTCTTCGGCCGTGCCCACCGCGAGGATCCGCCCGTCGCGGATCGCGAGCGCCTCTCCGTCCGGCACGGCGTCGTCCGCGGTGACCACCCGCCCGTTGGTGAGGATGAGGTCGGCCGCCTCACCCGACGGGGGCTCCCCGCCGGCACAGGCCGCGAGCAGGACGAGCAACGGCAGGGAGAGGGGGGTGGAGCGGCTCCGCATCGGGGTCTCCTGACGGTCGGATCGGTGGGGCGGGCGAGCGGACGGACGCTCCGGCCCTCGCGCGGGCCCCGGGTCGACGCCCAGATTCTACAGGCTGGGCCTCCGTTCCCGCGAGCACCGGCTCGCAGGACGGACGGCCGTCCGCATCCCGCTCCCCCGAGGAGGTTCCATGTCGTTGGCCCCGATCCGGCACCGCGTCGCGCTCGTCCTGCTCCTGGCGCCGCTCGGTGCCTGCGGCGGCGGCGAGAGCGAGCCCGGAAGCCGGGCCGGCACGCTCGCCACCGAGGCCCGCATCACCATCGCCGACGTGGGGTTCGCCACGCCCGAGTCCGTGCTGCACGACACGATCTCCGACGTCTACCTGGTCTCCAACATCAACGGGGATCCGCTGGGTCGGGACGACAACGGGTTCATCTCGCGCGTCGCGCCCGACGGGTCGGTGATCGCCCTCAAGTGGATCGACGGGTCCACGTCCGACGCGACCCTGAACGCGCCCAAGGGCATGGCCGTATCCGGGAGCTCCCTGTTCGTGGCCGACATCGACTGCGTGCGCATCTTCGACCTGGCGTCCGGCGCGCCCACCGGCGAGGTGTGTGTGCCCGAGGCCACGTTCCTGAACGACATCGCGGCGGACGAGTACGGCACGTTGTGGGTGACGGACACCGGGTTCAGCGAAGGGTTCGCGCCCTCCGGGACGGACGCCGTGTACCGCATGGCCGCCGACGGCCGCATGAACGCCATCGCGGAGGGCGATTTCCTCGGCCACCCCAACGGCATCGCGGTCGGGAGCCGCGGCATCTTCGTCGTCACCTTCGGGTCCGGTGAGGTCTTCACGCTCACCGCCGACGGGGAGCGTACCACCGTGCTGCCCGCCTCCGACCGCCAACTGGACGGCGTCGAGTTCGTGCGCGACGGGGGCTTCATGTTCTCGAGCTGGGGCGAGCAAGCCGTGCTGCGGGTCGGGCCCACGGGCGCGCTCCGCAGGATCGTCACCGACATCGAGGCCCCGGCCGACATCGGCTACGACGCCCGCCGCAACCGCGTCCTCATTCCGCTGTTCAACGCCAACCAGGTCCTGATCGAAGCCCTCGACGGCTGACCTCCCACTCCCTGATCCCGACCCCATGAACGCCACGCACGCCGCGCCCGAGGACCGGGCCCGTCTCATCGTCCGTCGTCTGCTCGCCATCCAGCCCGGGGAGCAGGTGGCCCTGGTCTGCGACCCCTCCAGCGAGCGTGTCATGGTCGACGCGCTCTGTGCGCAGATCCTGGACGCGGGGGCCGAGTTCACCGTCCTGACCCAGCCGGATCGCGGCACGGACCGCAAGAACGAGCTCACGCCCGTGATCCAGAAGGCGTTGGAGTCCGCGGACGTGCTGATCGGGCTCACGCGCTCCGGCGGGGCCCCGACCTACCATCACGCGGTGAAGAAGCTGTACAAAGCGAAGACGCTGCGCGGCATGTCCATGGTCATGCGTACCCTCGAGAACTTCACGTCCGGCGGCGCGTTGGCGGATTACGACGCGCTCAAGGAGGAAGGCGATCGCTTCGCCGCGCTGTGGCGCACGGGCTCGCGGATCCGCATCACCACGCCCGCCGGAACGGATCTGTCCTCCACCATGGCCGGGGAGGACGTCATCGTCGAATGTGGCTTCGCCACCGAGATGGGGCTCGAGGCCGCGTTCTCGGACGGCGAGGTGTCGCAGATGCCGAACGAAGGCAAGGCGAGCGGGCGCATCGTGGTGGACGGCCCCATCGCGCATCTGGGCGGGGGCGAGCCCGTGGTGCTGCGCGTGGAGGAGGGCCGGGTGGTGGCCGTCGAGAGCGAGGGGACGCGCTCGCGTGCCCTGGCGAAGATCGTGACCGAGGTGCCGCGTGCGGACAACATCGCCGAGATCGGGATCGGCCTGAACGGCGCCTGCCGCCGCAACGGCGATTTCGAGGAGGAGAAGAAGGCCCGGGGCCTGGTCCACGTGGCCATCGGTGACAACGTATTCTACGGCGGCACCGTGCGCTGTCCCGTGCACATGGACATGGTGCTCTACGCGCCCACGGTCACGATCGACGACCGCGTGGTGGTGGAGGCGGGCGAGGTCGTCTTCGCGTAGCCCTCTGCGATGGCCGCGGCGGCCCGGGCCGCGTCCCGGCCCACACCGTGGACCATCGCGGACGACAGGGCGTGCTGGAAGAACAGGCCCACGAACCACAGGTCCGGGACATCGAGCGCCCGTCCGCTGGCGTGGCGCGGCTCCAGGGCCCCGTGCACCGGGAGGTCGATCCAGTCGAACCCGGCCTCGAAGCCCGTGCACCACAGCACATTCGTGGCGGGCAGCACGCGCCCGTCCTCGAGGACGGGTTGCCCCTCCTGCACGCCTGCGGTGCGCGCCACACGTTGGATGCCCACCGCCTGCAGGTCCGACGGTCGGGTGCGGATCAGCGGCCCGCCCCGGTGGAGGATGCGACGCCGCAGCGCCCGGCCGATCGGCGTGCGCACGCTGAGCACGCGGTGGAAGAGGCCGCGCAAGGTCAGACGCACCAGCCCGCGCCGTGCGGCGGCGCCTTCGATGCGGAAGGGGAGCGCGCCCGTGTCGCGGCCGGACAGCCAGACCGGGTGACGGTCGGACAGTTCCAGCGCGATCTCCGCTCCCGAGTTGCCGGCGCCGACGATCAGGACCGGCCCGTCCTGCAACTGCGCGGGGCTGCGATAGTCCGCCGAGTGCAGTTGCCGGATGTCGGCGTGCAGTGCGGCGGCAAAGTCGGGCCGTCGCGGTCGTTGGTAGTCGGACATGGCCACCACCACCGCGCGTGCATCGAAGCGACCGTCGCGGGTCTCGATCCGGAACCGGCCATCCTCCCGCGTCAGGCGCTCCACCCGCACGCCGGTGCGGACCGGCAGCGCGAAGCGGGCCGCGTAGCGCTCGAGGTAGTCGGCCATCTCGTCCTTCGTGGGGAACGTCCACGCGGGCGCCGGGAACGGCATCCCGTCGAGCCCGTTGTAGCGTGCGGGCGAGAAGAGGCGGAGGGAGTCCCACCGCTCGCGCCAGGCGTCCCCGATGCGGGCGCGGGCCTCCAGGATCAGGAAGGGGACGCCCCGGCGTGCGAGATGATGGCCGACCGACAGCCCGGCCTGGCCGCCTCCGATCACCAGGGTGTCGACGGAGTGGGTGCGCGCGGGGTGGTCCATGGATCCTCCGAGGTCGTTGGGATTCCTCCTCGAAGCCTACCGAAGCGCCGAACGGGTCGCTTCGGGCGGATCGTGCAGCGCCCCCTGGCCGCGTGTGGGTCGTTCTATGCAGGACCGCCCAGCAGCCCGTGCTCGTAGGCGAAGGCCGTGGCCGCCGCGCGCGAGGAGAGCCCGAGCTTCCCGTAGAGGTTCGCGACGTGGCGGGCGACCGTCTTCTCCCGGATGCCGAGCCGTTCGCCGAGGGCGCGGTTGGTGAGGCCGGTCGCGAGCAGGGCCAGCACCTCGCGCTCCCGCGGCGTGAGGCCGAAGTCCTGCGCTTCCTCATCGGCTGCGCTGCCCGGCGCGTCGAGCGGAGCTCGATCGGGGTCGATGCCGAGCGCCGCGAACGTCCGGCGGGCCGCGTCCTCCTCGAGCGCGGCGCCTTCCGCGTCCCCCATGGCCCGACAGGCCGCCGCGAGCAGGACCCGGGTGCGCGCGGTCTCGTGCGGCACCCCGCTGGACTCCCAGAGGTCGGCGGCGATCCGCAGCGGCGCCACCCCGTCCTCCGGTGCCCCACGAGCGAGGGCCACGGCGCCCTGCGCCCGCGCGGCCGTCGCCTCCAGCGTATCCGATCCGAACCGGCGGGCGATGTCCGTGAGCTCGGCTGCCGCCTCCTCCGCGCCGCCCACGTCGCCGCGGCGCAGCAGCACGTCGATCCACGTCGGCAGGAGCCGGGCGCGCCGATGTGCGGCGGGCGTCTCCGCCAGCGCGCGACGCAGGAGCGCGTGTGCGGCCGTCACGTCGCCCTGGTGCAGGCGGAGCGCGGCCAGCCCGGGTAGGGGCTGCAGACCCTCGCGGCTGGCCGCCTGGTAGGCGGCCTCCGCGTGCTCCAGCGCGCCCCGCACGCGGTGCAGCTCGGCCTGCTGGTAGTGTGCGGCCCCCACGACGCTCGCCTTCCCGCTCCGCTGCGCGCACTCCAACGCGCGGTGGGCGGCAGAGAACGCCTGCTCCCACTCGCCACGGCGCTGGAGGATCTCGGCGCGGAAGACGAGGCACTCGCCTGCGAAGGGGACCAGATCGGGTTGCCCTTCGCACCAGCGCGTGAGCGCCGTGGTCCACTCCTGCGCCCGTCGGAGCTCCCAGACCTCGCGACAGGCGGCGATGACGGCACAGTACACCACCCCGGTCACCGGGGGGGACGTCTCGCCGCGCGCGACGGCCACCATGGCTTCGTCCAGGCGGGCGAGACCCTCCGGCAGCTGGCCGGCGCGCAGGAGCGCCCTCCCCTCCACGTGCAGGGCCAGCGCCAGGAGGTCGGGCTCGCGGAAGCGCTGTGCCATCTCGATCGCACGCGCCGCCGTGGCCCGCGCCTGCTCCAGCCCACCCGACTCGAGCGCGCGCAGCGCCGCGGGGAGCAGCAGGTAGCCGCGCTCCACGCAGGCATCCTCCGTCTGCTCCAGCAGGCGCTGGGCGCGGCCGAACCAGCCGCCGGCTGCCGCCATCTCTCCGCGGGTGATCAGATGGAAGCCCATCCAGAAGGCCCAGCGCGCGCCTTCGACCGGCGCGCCCGCGTCGACGGCCGCCGCATGGGCCTCGTCCAGGGCGGTCATCAGGAGCTCGTCGTCGCCGGTCAGATCGGCGGCCACGGCGAGGGCGCCGAGATCCGCGCGCGACAGCGGGCCCGCGGAGCGGGCCGCGGTGAACGCGTCGCGGGCCTCGCGCCAGGCGCGGCGCGCGAAGGCGGCGCGGGCCTGCTCCAGGTCGGTGGGTGGGCTGCTCACCCCTCCACCATAGGTGGGCCGCGGTCCACGGCGAAACCGGACCCGCCGCAGGGCCCGCCGCCCCCCGGGCGGAGCCAGCGGGCAACCCTCCTCTTGACTACAGACTCTAAGGGTAAGAGTCTGGGGAAAGAGGGCGGCCCCCACCGGTTCGGCGGCCGGGATCCGCCCGAAGGCCGCGCCCGCTCGTTCCCCGCACCCCACGGATGCGATGACCCTGCTCAAAGGCACCCTGGACGTGCTGGTCCTGAAGGCGCTCGTCTGGGGACCGCGCCACGGGTTCGAGATCACCACCTGGCTGGAGGAGCGCTCCGGTGGACAGCTCTCCGTGGACGAGTCCGCCCTCTACCAGGCGCTCCATCGGATGGAGCGGAAGGGCTGGCTCCGCGCCGAGTGGGGGGTCACCGAGAACAACCGCCGGGCCCGCTACTACACGCTCACCCGTGCAGGCAAAGCCGCGCTCGAGGAGGAGAGCGCGCGCATCTCGGACTACGCGGCGGCGCTGACCACCATCCTGTCGGCCCGCTCCGCCTGACGCGCCCATGTCCCGCATCCGCCCCGGCGTCCTGCGCACCCTCCGGCTCAAGCTGCGTTCGCGCGCCGGCACCCGGCACGAGCTGGACGAGGAGCTGCGCTTCCACGTGGAGGCGCGTGTGGAGCGGCTGGTGGCCTCCGGCATGGATCCCGACGCGGCGCGTCGCGAAGCCGAGCGACGCCTGGGCCTGGACCGCGGAGCGCACGGCCGCCTGGAGCGCGGCGCTGCACGCCGGGACCGCACCATCTACCGGAGGGAGATCATGGGGGAGTGGGCGCAGGACCTGAGGTACGCCGTGCGGGGCCTGCAGCGCCGCCCGGGGTTCACGCTGGTCGGTGTGCTGACGCTCGCGCTGGGCATCGGCGGCAGCACGGCGATCTTCAGCGCGGTGTGGGCCCTGCTGCTCCGCCCCCTCCCGTTCCCGGATCCGGATGCGCTGATGCGCGTGAGCCTGGTCCGGCCGGGAGCGGAGGCGTTCGATTCGCCCGAGCGGGAATCCGTCTGGTCGTATCCGAAGTACGAGGTCTTCCGCGACGCGCAGGACGCCTTCCAGGACCTGGCGGTCTACACGACCGCCGGGCCGGCCATGATCACGTCGGAGACGCCCGAGCGGGTCGCGGCCGAGATCGTGGGCGCCACCTACTTCCGTACGCTCGGCATCGAGCCGCGCGTGGGCCGCGCGTTCCGCGCCGACGAGGACACGGGTCCGGGGACGCGGACGCTCGTGGTGCTCACGGACGCGTTGTGGCGCACCCGCTTCGGCGCCGATCCCGACCTGATCGGGCGCAGCCTGCCCATCGACGGGCGACCCCACGAAGTGATCGGCGTGGCGCCGGCGGGATTCCGCGGGCTCAGCGGGCGCGCGGACCTGTTCCTGCCGGCGATGAGCTGGGGCGAGACGGATCTGTCCGAACCCCAGTCGCACGTCTTCAACCTCGTGGGTCGGCGGCGGGCGGACGTGGGTCCGGAGCCTGCGCAGCAGGCCGTGCTGCAGGCCGGTGCGCGCGTGGACGCCGTCTATCCGGCCGAGGACGCGGACGCGGCCTGGAGCGCGCGCGCCGAGCCGCTGGACGCCGCCCGCGTGGCTCCCCAGATCCGCCGCTCCGTGCTGGTCCTGTTCGGCGCCGTGGGCTTCGTGCTGCTGGTCGTGTGCGTCAACCTCGCCAGCCTCTTGCTGGGGCGCGCGCTGGCGCGCCGCTCCGACTTCGCGGTCCGCCGCGCCCTGGGCGCGTCCGGGCTGCGCGTCGGGCGCCTGCTGCTGGCGGAGTCGCTGCTGCTTTCGCTGGTGGGGGGCCTCGCCGGCATCGGCGTCGCGGCCGCCGGCACGGCGCTGCTGCGGCGCGTGGATCCCATCGCCTTGCTGCGCTCCAACGGCGTGGGTCTCGTGGACTTCTCCACCGTGCGCCTGGAGCCGCTGCCGCTCGTGTTCGGCATCGGGCTGGCGCTGCTGACCGGCCTCGTCTTCGGCCTGCTCCCGGCATGGAGCGCAGGTCAGGCGCCCGTGGTCGCGACGCTCAAGGAGGGCGGCGAGGCCACCGGCTCGCGCGCCTCGGGGCGCCGGACCGGTCGCTCCGTCCTGGTGGTCGTGGAGGTGGCGGCGGCCGTGGTCCTGCTCGCCGGCTCCGGCCTGATGCTCCGGAGCCTGGGCCGCCTCCTCGCGGTCGATCCCGGCTTCGACGGCGAGGGCGTCCTCACGGCGCGCATGGCGCTGGCCCCGGGCACGCCGTCCGCGGATTCGCTGCCGTCCATCTACGCCGGCATCGAGGAGCGGCTGGCCGCGCTTCCGGGCGTCGCCGAGGCGGGCCTCGCGCTGTGCGCGCCGCTCTCCGGTGGCTGCGGCACCACGGTGATGACGTTCGCGGACCGGCCCGAGATCGGGCTCGACCAGGCGCCCGAAGTGCAGATGCACATGGTCACGGGCGGCTGGTTCGGGACGCTGGGGATCGCGCTCCTGCGCGGCCGCGCGTTCACGCGGGCCGACATCCGCGGAGCCCCGCGCGTCGTGGTGCTGAGCCGCACGGCGGCCGAGCGCTTCTGGCCCGGAGAGGATCCGCTGGGACGGGAAGTCGCCCTCTACCGTGGCGGCTTCCACGAAGGGGCCACCGTCGTCGGCATCGTGGGGGACGTGCGCTACGAGACGCCCGAACAGGAACCGCGCGCGGACGTGTACGTGCCGCTCCTGCAGGCGACGCATCCGCGCCCGACGGTGTTCGTGAAGGCGGCCGGCGGAGGTGATCTGGCCGGTCCGCTCCGCGGCGCGCTACGGGAGGCCGCGCCCCACTTCGCGGTGGAGGACATCGTCCCGCTGGAAGAGCGCACCGCGGCGGCCACGGCCCAGGCCCGCTTCGGCGCCACCCTGCTGACCGCGTTCGCGGGGGTCGCGCTGCTGCTGGCCGTGCTGGGCATCTACGGGGTGATGTCCTTCGCGGTGCTGCAGCGCCGGCGGGAGCTGGGCGTCCGCATGGCGCTGGGCGCCGATCGCGGACGCGTGCTGCGGCTCGTGATCCGTGAGGGCATCGCGCTGGCGACGATCGGAGGCCTGATCGGTATCGTCGCCGCGCTCGCGCTCACGCGGGTGCTGCGTTCGCTGCTCTACGAGACGACGCCGGGAGATCCCGTGGTGCTGGGAGCGATCGCCGGGCTGCTCCTGGCCACGGCGTGGCTCGCGGCCTGGTTGCCCGCGCGCCGGGCGGCCGCCCTGGATCCGGTGGCAGCGCTGCGAGGGTGAGCGGCTCGGCCGTGCGGGTGGGATCGTCCCGAGCCGGTCCGCCCTACGCGATTCCGAGCCCGAGCGCCGTGCGGACCATGCGCGCCAGCAGGGCCTCCGTCTCGGCTGCGGGGCGGTCGAAGGCGAGCGCGTCGTAGGCCGGGAAGCCCGTGAGCAGGACCAGCGTCGCGTGGGCCCGATCCTGGTCCATGCGCGGGGGAAGGACGCCCGCCTCGCTCAGGGTGGTCGCCAGAGTCGCCAGATGCGCACGCCGTGCGCGCTCGAAGCGCTCGACGAGCGTGCGCACCTCCGGGTCCATCACCGCCAAGGCCAGGGTGCGGCGGATGGCGACCGGCATGACGCTCCAGGCGCGACACGACTCGTGTACGGTGGCGTCCACCGCCGCGTGCGGATCCTCCAGCGCCAACGCCGCCAGGACCCGGTCGAACCCGATGAGGCGGCCCTGGTCCTTGAAGACGGCTTCGAGCAGCTCTGCGCGGCGGCCGACGCGGTTGTAGACGGTCGAACGGGAGACGCCGGCCTCGAGCGCGACCTCCTCGAGCGTGAGGGTCCCCCCGTCCGGGCGAGCGAGGAGACGGTGGGCTGCGGCCACGATCTCCGCCGAAGCCTGCTCGGCCGCTTTCCCCCGCTTCCGCATGTCGTAGTTGCGCGCCATCCGAACCCGCGTCATAATTGATTGTACACTGTGTCTACCTAAATAGGGACCCCCCCATGGCAGCGGCGCTCGACGTGGTGACGCGCGAGGCGTACTGGATCGCTCCTTCGGTGCTCCTCGCGCTGGTTGTGGCCGCGCGGGAGCTCCACCGATCTCCCCCCGAGGGCCCGGCGCGTTGGGGCGCCGCCTTGAACGCATACACCGGCGTGTTGATCGCGACGATGGCGTCCGGGCACCTCCTCGCCGTGTCCCTGCTGGCTCTCGACGGCACGGTGCGGGGCCAGCCCGCCGTGCTCCACGCGATCGGCGTGGTGCTTCTCGTGCCTGCCGTCCTGGTGGCCCGGAACGCGGCGAGGATCCGCCGCGGTACGTCAGACCGCTCCGCCACGGTTCGGGTGAATGCGCTGCTGATCCTCGCGCTTCTCCTCACGGGGCCGCGCAATCTGCCGCTCGCCATCCCGGCGGGCCTGAACATCGCATACGCGATGCAAACGCGTCGTGCGGTGGGTCGAGGCATCGCAGCCCTGGCCGCCTCCATGGCCGTGCTCCTGCTCGTCGGTTCGGTGCGATTCTTCCTTAGCGGCGATTCGTTCGAGGCCTTCCGCGGGATCGAGTCGCGCCCGTAGGGGGCGCTGAGCACGGGGGTACCTCGGCGCCGGGGAGCTCGCGGGCACCCAGGAGATGAACGAGACCCTCAGGCGCGTGTCAGGTCCGAGACCCACCGTGCGGGGAATGCCTCACGGCTCCGGCGGTACCCACTCTCCGCCGCCTCGCACCAGCGGCCGTCCGGCCAGCGCGCCGGTGGCCTCGCCGTCGCGGATCGCGAATTGGCCGTTCACGAGCACGTGCACGGTCCCTTCGGAGAACACCTGCGGCTCCTCGTAGGTGGCGCGGTCGTAGATGCCGTCGGGATCGAGCACGACGATGTCCGCCTTCATGCCCTCACGCACGTACCCGCGGTCGGGAAGCCGCAGGAAATCCGCCGCCAGCCCGGTCATGCTGCGAATGGCGAACGGCATCGAGATCACGTCTTCGTCCAGCACGAAATCGCGCAGCTTCTTGGTGAAGGCACCGAACGGCCGCGGATGCGTGATCACCTGGTCGGGGCTCGGCGTGCGCCCGTCCGTGCAGGTCATCATCCAGGGCTCCCGTGCCAGGATCTTCGTGTTCTCGGTGTCGTAGAGGTCGAGGTTCATCACCGCCGCGCTGCCGTTCCGCAGGATACGGCGCACCGTCTGGGGGACCGGCAGGTCCCACTCGCGCGCCACCTGGCCGAGCGTCTTGCCGTTGAGCTCCGGGTCGGGCTCGACGATCAGGATCTTGTCGGCGCCCCCGCGGATCTCGAGCATCTCCATCGTCTGGCGGTCCAGGATGCGTGCGGTGTCCGGATGGTCGAAGCGCCGCTCCATCTCCGCCTGACCTCCCGCCGCGGCCCAGCGCGGGATCGCGTAGGCGGCCAGGTTGGACTGCGTGGCGGTGTAGGGGTGCTGGGCGGCCTGGACGTCCACGCCGCGCGCCTGCGCTTCCTCGATCATGCGCGCTCCCACGGGGGCCCGTCCGTAGTTGTGCGCACCCTGCGGGTTGAAATGGCTGAAGATGACGCGCGCACCCGACTCCTCACCGATGCGGATGCCCTCCGCCACGGAGGCGTCGTAGCCGATGCCCTGATAGGAGGCGCCCAGGTCGCGGTCGTGCGTGTCGTAGATGGCGCCCTCGGAGCCGGCCAGCTCCACCGCCACCCGCGCGAGCTCGATCACCTCCTCGGTGGTGGCGTAGTAGCCGGGGGTGTAGAACAGACCGGAGGAGAGGCCGAAGGCGCCGCCCTCCATCCCCTGACGCACGAGCGCCTTCATGCGCTCGAGCTCGTCGTCGTCGGGCGCGCGCGCCTCCATGCCCAGCACGGCCCGACGCACCGCGCCGTGGCCCACGAAGTCGGCGGCGTTGGTGCCGATGCCGTTCCGGTGCCAGCGCTCCAGCTGCCCGGCCACGTCTGGATCGCCGCCCCCGTCCAGCCCCAGCACCACCGTGGTGATGCCCTGGAAGAGGAAGGGCTTGCCGTCGCGGCCCCAGTCCTCGTCCAGCTCCGCGTGCGAGTGCATGTCGATGAATCCGGGGGCCACCAGGAGATCGGTGGCGTCCACGGTGTCCGCGGCGGTCAGGCCACGGGCGGTGGCGTCCCCGACGAACGTGATGCGGTCGCCCTGGACGGCCACGTCCTGCCGGGCCGCTTCACCGCCCGTGCCGTCGTAGACCTCGCCACCGAGGATGAGGAGATCCGCGTCCGGGCTCGTGTCGCAGGCGAGCGGGAACAGGGACGCGAGCAACGCGAGAGCGCACGACGAACGGATACGCATGGGAGACTCGGCGGTCAGCGGGGGGTGGCCCGGGGGCGCAGCCAGGCCTCCCGGAGCGGGTGCGGGCCCGGGAGCGGCGTCGCGGCCAGCCCGGGATCGGCGTCCAGGCGGAGTGTGGCGCGCTGCGCGCCGGCCCGCGCCCGCCACTCGACCGTGACGGCGTCTCCGGGCCGACGGCCCGAGAGCACGCGCGCCACGTCCTCGGCGGAGCGGACCGCAGTGCCATCCAGGGTGGTGATCACGTCGCCCTCCTCCAGCCCGGCGGTGTAGACCGCGGAGCCCTCCAGGGGCCGTGAGCGGATGCGCACGCCGGCGGGATCGTTCGCGAGCGCGAGGCGCAGGACGGCGCGCTCCGGGCGGGCGGCCGCGAGACGGAAGCCGCCCTCCGCCAGCAGCACCTCGAAGTCGGGCAGCTCGTTCCCACGCACGAAGCGGTCGAAGAAGTCCGCGGCGAAGCCGGCATCGCCGCTCGCCTGCGCGAGCGCGGCCTGGGCGTCGTCCACCGTGTACGGCCGGAAAGGCTTTCCGTGTCGCTCCCACATCACGCGCATGAAGTCGTCCAGCGTACGGTCGAAGCGGGAGCGCAGCGTCAGGTCCAGCGCGAGGCCCAGCGCCGACCCCCACGTGTAGTAGGAGATGAAGATGTTGGCGGTGTTCTGGGGATCGATCGACACCGCCGCGTCCACGAACGGGGCGTTGCGGCTCATCTCCATGGGGCTGCGGTGGCGGTGGCCGGGGCTGTTGACCACACCGTCCACCATGCCGGCGATGCGATCGCCGAAGGCGGCGTCATCCAGGATGCCGGCGCGCCGCATGGCCAGGTCGTCGTAGTAGCTGGTGAACCCTTCGGCCAGCCAGAGCGCGTCCGAAACGTCCGCGGCCTCGAAGTCGAACGGCTCCAGCGTGACGGGGCGGATGCGCTCCACATTCCAGGCGTGGAAGAACTCGTGTGCGACGGTGCCGAGCACCCCGATGGCGTCCTCGGGCAGGCGCGCCACGCGCGTCAGCACGGTGGAGTTGCGATGCTCCATGCCGTCGCCCGACACCCAGGGGAGATAGGCGGCCAGGAACGTGTACGTGCCGTAGTCGAACGTCGGGAACTCGCCGTAGACCGCTCCCTCCTCCCGCACCACCGCCTGCACCATGCGCACGTAGTCGTCCAGCGCGCTCTCCGTACCCTGGTGTCGGAGCGCGAAGCGGACGGTCTGCGTGCCCCGGTTGCCCGCCACGGTCCACTCGCGCCAGGCGATGTCGCCGAGCAGCGTGGGCGAATCCATCAGGTAGGCGAGATCGGGCGCGCGGAAGCGCTGCGGATCGTCCGTGGGCTCGAGCTGCGTGGCGATGTCCCAGTCGCTGCCTGCGGGCGTCGCGAAGCGGATCTCGACCGGACGATCGCGGAGCTGACGGGCCCAGACCCACGTGGCCGGCGCGTTCAGCAGCGCGCCGGTGGGGTCGATCTGGGCATAGGTGCCGTCGCCGCGGTCTCCGAACAGCGTGTAGGTCATGCGGACGGTGCCGCCGTGTCCGGTCACCGTCCACTGGTGCAGGTCCGGCCGCTCGACCCGGAGCGCACGCCCGTTCCCGTCGGTGATTTCCACGTCGTAGACGTTCTTCACGAACTCGTGCAGCGCGTAGCGACCCGGAGACGTGCGGCTCATGCGCAGCTCGAGGGGGCCGGACGGCACCTCCGTGAACGTGACCGTGACGCGGGCCTCGTGGTGCACGGCGTTGGCGAAGGTGATCTCGTAGCGGACCGGGGCCTGGGCGGGCAGGGCGGGCGTGCACGCGCACACGAGGAGGAGGAGGAACGCGGCGGTGCGGCGGGCCAGGGCCATGTCGGGCACTCCTGCGGTGATCACGGATCCGAGCGGCCAAGGTACCGCGGGCCGTCCCCCGGCACACGGCCCCGCCTCCGGACGCGACGCGGGGCGTGGGAGGAAGCCCCCACGCCCCGGTCGCCGGTCTCGCCCCTGGAGCGTCAGTCCCAGCGATCCCAGCGCTCGTCGTAGCGCCGGACGTTGAGGCGCACCACATCCACGTGGCGGTCCCGACCGTAGGCGATCAGCTCGGCCACCGGCGTGCGGCCCGCCCGGACCTGCAGCACGGTGCCGCCCCGCCGACCGGGCAGCAGCCGACCCACGAGCGGGCCGTGGGCGCCGATCCGGGCGGCGTGCCGATCCAGGCGGTCGACCGTGCGACCGCCGAGGATGCGGGAGAGGTCGCGGGCATCGAGGCGGCCGTGCCCGAAGCGGTCCGCCCGCGGATGGAGGGACACCCGCCAGTCCACCGGACGCCAGGCGGGCCGGTAGGCGTAGCGGTCCCGGTCGTAGCGGTCGTGGCCGGCCACCACCACCACCCGCGCGTTCCAGCCGGGACGCACCTCGATGCGGCCACGAGCGTCCACGCGGCCGGGCCGGTCGTACCGGTCGCGGTCACCGCGGTCGTCACGATCGTCGTAGCGGTCGCGATCCCGTCCGTCCCGGTCCCAACCGTCGCGGTCCTCCTCGCGACCGTAGCGGTCGTCCCCCCCGCGTGCGTCGCGGTTCCCGCGCCCACCCCGGCCGTAGGCGTCGTACGCCGCGTCCGTGAGCTCGATGTCCTCGATCGACCCCCGGAAGAGCGCTGCATCCGGCGCCACGGCCTGCTCGGCCTCCCACCACTCGTCCACCTCCACCCGGGCCTGCGCCGAAGCGGAGGAGGCCGTAAGCGGCAGAGCGAGCAATGCGGCTCCCAACCACTCCGTTCTCATGGCGACCTCCTTGTGCCTGGGGTGCCGGGTCGGGCGCCGAGGGGTCGGGGCCCTGGCCAAGCACCACTGCCCGCCCCCGGGGCAGAGCCTGTGCCCCGGACGCGACGTCGCCGCAAGAGATTGTCGTGGAAGAAGATCGGGGAACGGGCCGGCGCGCCGCCCCGGTCGGATCTGTCCTCTCCGGAGGACAGATCGGCCTCGGCCGTGGATCCGGCGGACGGGGGGCGGCGGACTGCAAGGCGACGACAGCGGCGCCTGCCGGGGGGTCCGCCCCCGCAGGCCGTCAGCGCACGCGGTTCCCCGCGATCCAGACCGAATGGACCTGTCGGGTGGCGGTGATGTCGGCGAGGGGATCGGCGTCGAGCACGACCAGGTCGGCCCAATGGCCTTCCTCCACGGTGCCCAGGTCGTCCAGGCCCATGCAGCGGGCGGCCGTGACCGTGGCCGAGCGCAGGACCGCCTCCGCCGTCATGCCGGCTGCGGCCATCTGCTCCATCTCCAGGTGCTCGAAGTAGCCCTGGAAGCGCCCGGCCGGACCCGTATCGGTGCCCATGGCGATGGGCAGCCCGGCTCCCGCCAGCACGACGAGGTTCGTGCGCGCCTGTTGCAGCGCCTGCTTGTAGCGTTGGGCGCTCGTGCTGGCGCGCACCTGGGCCTGCCGCTCGGGGGCGGACAGCTGGCGCACGACGGCGGTATCCGCGCGGGCCAGGAAGAACGGATCGTCGAAGAACTCGGGTCGCTCCTCGTAGGCGAAGGTGGAGACCTCCCGCATGAGCGTGGGCGTGTAGCACACCCCCGTCTCCACCATCAGCGCGATGAAGCGCGGATCGACCAGCCGGTCGCGCACCGAGTGCGCGATGAAGTCCACGCCCGCCTGCAACAGCCCGCGCGCATCCTCCAGATAGAACACGTGGGCGGCGACGCGCAGACCGCGCGCGTGCGCCTCGTCGATGACGGCGGTGTAGACCTCGGGCTCCATCTTGCGCGTGGTGCCGAGGTTGTCGTCCACACGGATCTTGATCCAGTCGACGCCCATCGGGTCGAGCTGGGCCACGACGTCGCGGGCGGCTTCGGGCGTCTCCGCCTCCACGACCGGCCCCGCCACGAACAGGCGGGCCCGATCCAGCTCCGCGACGTCCTGCGCGTCGCGTAGGGCCAGTCCCGCGTCTCCGTCTCCGCCGAGGCTGACCACCGTGGTCACACCATACCAGGCGTACAGCTCGAGCTGCCGCAGCAGGTTCTCGCGGGTGTAGTGGCCGCCCTCCAGGCCCAGGACGTCCCCCACGTGACCGTGGGCATTGATGAACCCCGGCACCACCCACCGACCCTCCAGGTCCACCGTCTCGGCGTCGGCGGGCACCTCCACGGAGGCCGCGGGACCCACCGCGACGATGCGGCCGCCGCGGACGAGCACGGTCCCGTCCTCGAGGAGCGGCGCGCCCGTGCCGGTCCAGATGCGGCCGTGCTGGAGCGCGCGCAGCGGCCCGTCCGCGTCGGTCAGCGGCGGGGCCGGTGGAGCGTCCGGCCCACAGGCCGAAAGCACGAGGAGGAGGGGGGCGAGACGGCGGAGGCGATCCATGGGAGTCCCCGGGAGGCGGGTGGCGGACGGGCGCAGGATCGGGTCTCCGCGGCGGCGGGTCAAGCGGGTCCGGGTGGGGCGGCCGAGGACGGCCCGTGACCCTCCGCGTGGCCACCCCCCTGGCACGAAATGCCGTCCGGAGGGGATGGAGGCGGTCGGGGAAGGAAACGTCAACCCTTTGTCCGTCAACAGGTTGAACGCCTGGTGCCGCACGCCCACCCCTGGCTCGCATGTTGCTCTGCGCTCGGCAGGGCTCCGGGACGGCCGGGGTCGATCCATGAGAGGGAACCATGTCCCGACCCGCACGCACCGCACTCCTGGCGCTGGCCCTGCTGGCCGCCTCCGCGCTTCCCGCCACCGCCCAGGTGGGCCTCGGCGTCAACGCCAGCACGCTCGGCGTGGGCGGCGACGTCTCGCTCATGGTGGCCCCGGTCCTGGGTGTTCGGGGCCGTGTCTCGGTTCAGCCCTGGGAGCCGTCGCACACGGTGGACGACGTGGAGGTGACGGCGAGCATGTCGTCGCCCAACCTGTCCGCGTTCGTCGACTTCTACCCGTTCGGTCGCACGCTGCGCCTGGTGGGCGGCGTCGTGAAGTTCGGCTCCAACATCGAGGTCGTCGGCGTGCCGCTGAACGACGTCGAGATCAACGGCGTCCTGTACGAGCCGGGTCAGATCGGCCGCGTGATCGGGACCATCGTCACGCGCGAGACCGCGCCGTACGCCGGGATCGGATTCGGCAGCCCGGTGGGCGGCTTCGGACTGGTGCTGGACCTGGGCGTGGCCTTCCAGGGAAAGCCCACGCTGGATGTCACCACCGACGGCATCCTGTCGGGGGAGCCGACCTTCCAGGCCAATCTCGACGCGGAGATCGCGGACGCCGAGCGCGAGCTCGAGCGCTTCCGCTTCTATCCCGTGGTGAGCCTCGGGTTCTCCATCGGGTTGTAGAGCTTCGTCGGTCCGCGCGAGCGGGCCGGCGATCACCAGCCTCTTCTGCGGAAGGGGACCTCCTGAGCCGAACGGGCACCCCTCGGGGTGTCCGTTCGTGCATCCGGACTTCGTGACGAACTGCATTCCCCGTGCGGGGCGCCGGGTGCGTTCGATCCGTGGGGTCGGCAGCGCGCCCCGTGTGCAGCGTCAGGAGCAGCCCTCGATCCAGCGCACGGCGGGGAGCACACCGGCGTAGAAGCGGACCACGCGCGCGCCGTCCGTCTCGAAGATCAGGAGGCGGTTGGGATCCCCCGGATCGGTCACGGTGACGTAGTGACCCTCCGGCCCGGTGTACTTGTGGGGCGTCACGTCGGCCTGTGTCCCGTAGTGGGCGACCAGCGCGGCCTCGGTGTCGCCCACGCCGAAGCCCGTGTCCGTGTGCACGCCGGTGCTGTCCACGTCCACCCGTACGAGCGTGTCCCCGACCACCATCGCGGCCACGCCCGGTGGGAAGGCGGAGGGCCGGACGTAGTCACACGTCTCGTTCAGGGCGTAGGCGGGCGTGAGCGGCTCGCCCAGCACGCCCTCCGCGTCCTGGAGCGGCACCCCCAGGGGAAGCGGGCCGAAGGCCTGCGGCGAGAGCGTCCACGACGCGGGCGCGCTGTCCACCGCCGGGCCGGCGGGCGACGTCGCGGAATCGACGGAGGCCGCGGGCTCGCCCTCCGGAGACGTCTGCGGAGCCTCACGCGCGCATCCGCTCACGAGGATCACCAGCGTCAACGTGCTGCGCGTCGTCATGCCCGTCTCCCGGCCGAGGTTCCGGTGGCGCGCCTCCGCGCCCCCGTCGGGGGGTGGATCCCTGTACCCGATGGGGGTGGGCACGGTGCCGGGGATCGTGGCGGGCCTTGTCCACGGCGTGGCATCGGGACCACACTTCCCGACATCTGCGGCGGAGCGGGATGCGGCGATCGCCCGCTCTGGAGCGGCCCCGACGGATGGCGCGCGGGGGCCCGTCTCTTGCCTCCGCAGCCTCCAAACGCCGGCCGCTGCTCGCGCGCTCTTCGCCTCCACGACACAGGGATCCATGTCCGACACGCCCGAGGTGTTCGTCCTCGTCCACGTCCCCAAGACGGGAGGCACCTCCCTGAACCATGCGTTCGAGCATGGACTCGAGATGGGCACGGAGTTCATCCATCTCGACACAGCGGGGCTGCGACACGGACAGTCCCTGGGCCTGCCTCCCTTCGCCGAACGCTCGGAGGCGGAGCGCCGGAAGGCCCGGGTGATCGCGGGACACGACATCGACGTCACCATCCACCGGCTGGTCCCCGGCCGCACGCCACGCTACTTCACCTTCCTGCGCAATCCCGCGGCCCGTCTGGTCTCCGCCTACAACTTCGAGATGCACGAGTTCTACTCGAACGTGGGCAAGACGCCGATCGAGTTCGACGACTGGTATCGGAAGCAGGAGCGCGACGTGGTGACGCGCTTCCTGTCCAAGCGCGTGCTGCCTACGCCGCTCGGCCGTCGGTTGGCCCAGGCCCAGCGGTATCTGCAGTATCCTCTGCGCGGCCGCGCCACCCGCGGCGCTCTGGCGCGGTTGAACCGGGCCCTGGAACGTTTCTGGTACGTGGGAACCACCGATGCCATGAACCAGGCCGCACCGCTGCTGCTGGAGCGCATGGGCATCGAGGCGCGGATGGAGCGCCGCCTGGTGACCGGCCGCGACTTCACCAAGCGTCTGGAGCTGGACGCGGCCCTGGAGGCACGGCTCCACGCCGACAACCCGCGTGACCTGGAGCTCTACGAACACTGGCGCACGCGTGACGCCGAGAGCCTGGAGCGGGCCGTCGCCCGATGACCGCACCGGCGCGTCCGGGGAGGAGGACAGCGGAGTGAAGGAGCGCTTCGGCAACGCGCGCACGGTGCTCGCGATCCTGCTTCTGCTGGGGATCGCGACCGGATTCGTCGAAGCGCTCGTGCTGTGGATCAAGCACGAGGTGTTCGGCCAGGTCGTCTTCGTGAGCCGGCACGTGCTCTGGATGGCGCCGGTGGCGTACCTGCTGGTCTTCGGCGCGCTGGGTCTGGTCCTCGCGGTCGGCGCCTTCCTGCTGCCTCGTCTGGTCCGGTCGCCCCTCGCCGCGTTCGCTGGCGTCGCGTTCGGCGTCGGCTGCCTGCTCCTGCCGGTGGGTCAGATCAGTCGCATCGCCGCTGCCATCCTGGCGGCCGGGGTGGGTGTGCAGGCAGCACGCTTTGCGCGCGAGCGTCCCGCACGCGCCGGCCGGGCGCTCGCCGTCGGCGTGCTGGTGCTCGGGGTCGCGGCGGCCCTCGCGGGCGCGGTCGGTGCGGTGCGCTTCCGTACGGCCTCCAGCGGCTTCGAAGGGCCGGTGGCGGCGCGGGGCGGTCGGGCGCCCAACGTGCTCCTGGTGGTGTGGGACACGGTGCGCTCCGCCAGCCTGAGCCTCTATGGCCACACGCGCCCCACCACGCCGGTGCTGGAGCGTCTGGCGGCCGAGAGCACGGTGTTCGACGAGGCCTACTCCACCTCGCCGTGGACGCTGCCCGGACACTCGTCGCTGTTCACCGGCTACTTCCCGCACGAGGTGTCGTCGAGCTGGTACGAGCGACTCGACGCCCGCCGGACCACGTTGGCCGAGGTGTTCCGCACGATGGGACACGCCACCGGTGGGTTCGTGGCCAACCATCACTACACGGCGCACGACTCGGGGCTCGGACGGGGATTCGAGACCTACCGCGACTACGTGGTGAGCTGGGATCAGGTCCTGCGCTCGTCCGCCTTCACCCAGACGCCGAGCGGCGAGCGGATGATCCGGGCCCGCTCCCTCCCCGAGCTGTGGCGCGCCGCGCGCGCCTTCAACTGGTGGGTGGCGCAGAAGCGGGACAGCGACCGGAAGCACTCGGACGAGCTGAACGCCGAGTTCCTCGACTGGGTGGACTCGCTGGAGGGGCGGCCCTTCTTCGGGTTCCTCAACTACTTCGATGCGCACGCGGGCTACTGGTCGCCTCCCGAGTTCCGTGAGCGCTTCCCTGCGGACTGGGAAGGGGAGTACGAAGCGGCCATCGCCTATCAGGACGACCGGCTGGGACGCCTCCTCGACGGGCTCGAAGAGCGCGGCCTCCTGGAGAACACCGTGGTGATCGTCACCTCCGACCACGGGGAGCTCTTCGGTGAGCACGGTCTGCACGGCCATGCGTCCAGCCTCTACCGCAACGTGTTGCACGTTCCCCTGCTGATCCGCTATCCGGCCGGCGTTCCCGCCGGACGGCGCGTCGCCACCCCCGTGAGCCTGCGGGACGTCCCGGCCACCGTGACCGACGTCGCCGGACTCGACTTCGAGCCCGCGTTTCCCGGCCGTTCGCTGGCCCGATACTGGACTGCGGATCCGGCCGCGCCCGAGACGCTGCTCGCGGAGGTGGAGGAGGGCCGCAACAACCCGCCCACCGATCCGATCAGCCGTGGACCCGTGCGCTCCGTGCTCGGAGGAGGCTGGCAGTTCATCCTGAACGGGGACGACACGGAGGAGCTGTACCGGTTCGCGCCGGACTCGACCGGCGAGCTGGACCGCGCCACCGAACCCGAGGCGCTCCCGCACCTGACCCGGCTGCGTACCGAGCTCGGCACGTTCCTGCCCGCGCTTCGTCGCTGAGGCGCGGAGCGGTCGGGCCCTGCCGTGGGCCTTCTCTGGGTCCGCGGCCGTGCTGCCGGATCCGCCCTCGCACCGATCGGCATTCAAACCCTGATCGGTCGGTCTCCATCCAACCCGGTGACGCACCCTACGCCCCGTGCTCCCCGAGGTCCCATGGATGGGTTCCGGCAGGATCTCCGCTTCGCGTTCCGGTCCCTGCGCCGTCGCCCCGGGTTCACCCTCGTGGCGGTGCTTACCATCGCGATCGGGATCGGCGCCAACTCCGCGATCTTCAGCGTCGTCGACGCGGTGCTCATCGAACCCATCCCGGTGCACGAGCCGTCCCGGCTGCTGGTGCCCGACGTGGTCGCGCCCACCGGCTTCTCCATCAGCCTTTCGATCCCCAACCTGGTCGATTGGCGGGACCGCAACCGCACGTTCGCGTCCTTCGCGTCCAGCTCCGGTCGTTCGCGCACGCTGACCGGCGGGGATCGCGCCGAGGTGGTGCGGACGCGCTGGATCCTGGGCGATTTCTTCGAGACCCTGGGCGTGTCGCCGGCCCAGGGCCGCGTCATCCCGGCGGACGAGACCTTCGCGGGAGCGCCGGCGGTCGCGGTCATCACCCATGGCTTCTGGCAGCGCCATTTCGGCGGTGAGCGCGCGCTCGGAGAGACGCTCCTCCTGGACGACCAGCCCTTCACGGTCGTCGGCGTCATGCCCCCGTCCTTCCGCTTCCCCGACGCCAACACCGAGATCTATCTGCCCATGGGGTTCTACCAGGCGCAGCTGTGCTGGGATCAGCGCGGATGCTCCCAGGGTGCCTTCGGGATCGGGCGTCTGCGCGATGGCGTCACGATAGAGGCCGCCCAGCAGGATCTCGACCGCATCGTACGCGAGATCGAAGAGACCGAAGGCCAACGCGTGGCGCGCCCGGTCCTGGAGCCCCTGGTCGACTACTACGTCGGCGACATCCGCCGCAACCTGTGGCTGATGATGGGCGCGGTGGGATTCGTGCTCCTGATCGCGTGTGCCAACGTGGCCAGCCTGACGCTCGCGCGGGGTGAGGCGCGGCGGCGCGAGGTGGCGCTGCGCTCTTCGCTGGGCGCCGGTCGCGGGCGGGTCATGCGTCAGTTCCTCACGGAGAGCATGGTCCTCGCGGCGCTGGGCGGCGTGGTGGGGCTGGGCGTGGCCTGGCTCGGCATCCGGGCCTTGGTGCCGGTCGTCGCCGACTCACTGCCCTCGGCGCTCACGGCCCGCATCGGGCTCGATCCCACCGTGCTGATCTTCACCGCCGTGGCCACGCTGGTCGCGGGCGTCGTGTTCGGCATCGCGCCCACCCTGCGCGCGTCCCGGACGGATCTGGTGGGCGAGCTCAAGGAAGGCTCCCGCGGCGGAGGCTCGGGGCGCAACCGCAACGCGCTGCGCTCGGCGTTGGTGGTCGCGGAGGTAGCCCTGTCGCTGGTGCTGTTGATCGGCGCCGGCCTGATGATCCAGAGCATCCGCCAGCTGCGTCACGTGGACAAGGGGTTCGCGGAGGACAACCTGTTCACGGCCGAGGTCCCGCTCCCGCGCGCGCGCTACGACGGACGCGACGCGGCCTGGCCCTTCTTCCGCGAGTTGCACCGTCGGGTCGCTGCGTTGCCGGGTGTGGAGCGGGCGTCCCTCACCCAGATCCTCCCGCTGGAGGGCAGCTCCTGGGAGCAGGGGATCTATCCGGAGGGCGTCGAATACACGCAGGACAACGTCCAGTCGGTTCTGTACTACATGGTCACCCCCGAGCATTTCGACGTGTTTCAGATCCCGCTGCTCGCGGGTCGCGGCTTCGAAGCCCAGGACCGCGACGGCGGCGACCGGGTGGCCATCATCGACGAGACCATGGCCGAGCGGTTCTGGCCCGGGGAGAGCGCCATCGGCCGGCGGGTGACGTTCGAGTCCACGACCGACGACGCCGGCGAGACCGAGCGGATCTTCAGGACCGTGGTCGGCGTGGTGAAGAACGTTCGCCACTACGAGCTGGAGAACGCCGCCCGCATCACGATCTACGTGCCGTTCGAGCAGACCAACGGCAACTGGACGGGCACGCTCAAGCTCGTCGCGGCCACGAGCGGCGATCCCACGCTCCTGACGGACGCCGTCCGCCGCGAGCTCTCGGCCCTCGACCCCGAGGTCCCACTGGCCGAGGTGCAGACCATGGAGACCGTGGTGGACCAGGCGATGTCGGGGCCGCGCGCGCTCGGCACGCTGCTCGGCGTCTTCGCTGCGGTGGCGTTGGGCCTCTCCGCCATCGGTCTCTTCGGGCTGATGTCGTACATCGTGGCCCAGAGCTTCCGCGAGATCGGGATCCGCATGGCGCTCGGCGCCAGCGCCGGGCGCGTGGTCACGACCATCTCGGGGCAGGGGCTGCGCCTCGCCGCGTTGGGCGTGGGACTGGGGCTGGCGGCCGCCGTGGTGTTCACACGACTCCTGGGGACCGTCCTCTACGAGGTCGACCCGATGCACCTGGGCACGTTCGCGGCGTTCTCGCTCTTCCTGCTGGCGGTCGCCGGCGCGGCGGCCTGGATCCCGGCTCGCCGCGCGACGCGGATCGACCCGGGCATCGTCCTGCGACAGGATTGAGCGGTCCTACCGGGTCGCGCCATTCGCCTCCCACCAGACCACGACGCCGCCCTTCATCACGAAGCGCACGCGCTCGATGACGCCGATGTCCCGCAGCGGATCCCCCGGTACGGCGATGACGTCGGCGAGCTTGCCCTCCTCCAGCGTGCCGATCCGATCCTGCCAGCCCAGGATCTCGGCGTTCAGCGCCGTCGCCGAGCGCAGCGCATCGGCCGGACGCTCCCCCTGCTGGACGCGGGCCACGAGCTCGTAGCCGTTGCGGCCGTGCGGGATCACGCCGGCGTCGGTGCCGAACCCGATCGGCAGATCGGCGTCCAGCGCGCGGCGGAACGCTCGATCCTTGATCTCCTCGATGGCCCGGCTACGCGCCACGTGCCCTTCGAGGTTGGCGCTGTCGGCGGCGGCCCCGATGAAGTCCCCGGTCGCCAGCGTAGGCACGTAGAACGTGCGCCGCCCGCTTCCTTGCAGAAGCGCGATGGCCTCGTCGTCGAGGTACGAGCCGTGGTCGACGGTGCGTACGCCGGCGCGGATGGCCGCCTTGATGCCCTCGGCGCCGTGCGCGTGGGCGGCCACCATGCGGCCCCAGCGGGCCGTCTCCACCACGGCGGTCCGGATCTCCTCGTCCGAGTACTGTTGGGCGCCGGGCTCGATCCCGCTGGAGAGCACTGCGCCGGTGGCGAGGATCTTGGTGAAGTCGGCGCCGTGCTTCTGGTTCGTGCGCACGGCTCTACGGATCTCGTCGGGGCCGTCGGCCAGGTTCTGTACGAGCGGCACGTCCACGTAGATGGAGAACTGACGGGCGTCCCCGGCCCCGCCGGTTGCGGAGACGTAGTTGCCGGCCACCACCATCCGGGGTCCCTCGACGACACCCGCGTCGATCGCGCGCTTGAGGTCCACGTCCACGTAGGGCCAGGTGGGGCCCATGTCGCGGACGGTGGTGAAGCCCGCTTGCAGCGTGCGCAGCGCGTTGCGCGCGCCGTAGAGGGCGGCCTCCCCCGGCGTGGTGGTGAGCAGCTCCTCCTCCCAGGAGACGCCGTCGGTGCTGGTCAGGTGCGTGTGGAGGTCGATCAGACCGGGCAGGAGGGTGGCGTCCCCGAGGTCGATGACCTGGGCGCCGGACGGGATCACCACGTCGGACCCGACGGCCCGGATGCGACCGGCTTCGACGAGTACCACGCCCGGCGTGATCAGCGCGTCGGTGCGGCCGTCGAAGAGGCGGGCGGCGCGCAGCGCGACCGTCTGGGCCGCGAGCGCGGAGCCCGGGACGAGCCAGAGGGACAGGAGGAGGACGGCGCGGGACATGGGATCTCCGGGCGGTGGGGAAGGTCCCAAGCTGGAGGTGCCCGGGTGCGACCGAAAGGCGGCGGCGCGTGTGGCCCCGCGGGCGGCCACCGACGGGCAAGGGACCGGCCGCGGCCGGGTGGCCGCGTCTGCCCCGCGGGGGGAGGAGCGCACCGGGTGGTGCACCCGAAACCCGGACCGGGGTGGCCGCGTATCATCGGGAGAGCCTCGACCGCACGGAGGATCCCCATGCCGTACACCGCCAGGGCCGGCGCCGCACGCCGGTCCGTTCTGCTCGCCACCGCCCTGTTGGCCCTCGGACCCGCGGGGTCCTCCCTGTCCGCGGCCCCGGCGACGGCGGCCCGCGGCGTGTCGACCGTCGCGGTGGGCGAACCCCTCGAGTTCCTGGTCCGCTCCGACGGGCTGGTGGAGGTGCGGGGGGTGGGCGATGCGCGCGTCGTACACCTGGTGCGCGCCCAGGACGTCCAGGCGCTCTGGGCCCGCGCCGTGGCCGACGGCAAGGAGATCGTGGCGGTGGTCGAGGCCGAGGATCCGACCGACTACGCGCGCATGATCGAGGTGTTCGACGCGCTCAAGGCCGCCGGGGCGGAGCGGATCTCGATGCGACTGCCGGGTCTCCTGTAGCCATGCGGCCGGCGCGGCCGGCCGGGCCGTCCGGGGCGGCCCTGGGGCTGCTGTGCGCGGCTGCGGTGTGCGCACCCGTGGCTGCGCAGCAGATCCCCGACCCCGACTTCGACGCGACGGTCGCGTCGCCGGCGTTCCCGTCCGGGACCGGGCCCCGCGTGCTGGTGGACGCGGCCCATCAGAACTTCCACACCGCCGACGGGCGCTACGGGGCGTTCGCCGCCGTGCTGCGGGCGGATGGCTACCGGATCGGGTCGGGGACGCGGAGCCTGGATGCCGAGGCGCTCGCGGGGGTGGACGTGCTCGTCATCGCCAACCCCGGCATGGAGGGCGGAGCGAGCTGGGCGCTGCCCACGGCCCCGGTCTTCACCGAGGCGGAGGTCGCCACCGTGCGGCAGTGGGTCGAGCAGGGCGGCGCGCTCTTCCTCATCGCCGACCACATGCCGGCCGCCGGAGCCGCCGCGTCGCTCGCCGCCGCCTTCGGCGTCCGCTTCACCAACGGCTACACGTTCGGGCCGCGCGACGGGAGTGGCATTCCCGGCGACCGCTTCACCCGCGCCGACGGCACCTTGCGCCCGCACCCCATCACCGACGGCCGCCACGCCTCCGAGCGGGTCGATTCCATCCGCACCTTCACCGGTCAGGCGTTCCAGCTCGTGGCCCCCGCGGACACCCTGCTGCGCTACGGGGCGGACGCGGTGACGCTCCTGCCGGTGGACGCGGGCGCGGGCACGCTGGACGAGCGGACGCCGCGGGTGCCGTCCCCGTCCTGGCCGCACGCGGTCGCGCTGGAGGTGGGGCAGGGACGGGCGGTCCTGTTCGGGGAGGCCGCGGCCTTCTCCGCCCAATTGGCGGGTCCGAACCGCTTTCCCATGGGCATGAACCACCCGGACGCCGCGCGCAACAAGCAGCTCCTCCTCAACGTGCTGCACTGGCTGTCGGGCCTGACCGGCTAGGAACGCCGACCCTGCTCGGGTCGGGGAAGAATTGCCGCGGAGCGGGGTAGCGAGGGAGAGCGCAGGTATCCCCTCTTCGAGATGGCCATGGCCGAGCCCGCAGCCGCCCGGTCCCCCGCACCCGTCGCCGAGCGCCGCATGGCGTGGTCGGTCCGCATCGCGCGGATCGCCGGGATCCCCGTGCAGGTCCACGCCACCTTCCTGCTGCTCCTGGGCTGGATCGCCTGGATCCACTGGCGCGACGGCGGCACGCTGGCCGCAGTCGTGGACGGGGTCGTCTTCGTGCTCGCGGTCTTCCTCTGCGTGGTGTTGCACGAGTTCGGACACGCGCTCGCGGCGCGCCGCTTCGGGATCGTCACCCGCGACATCACGCTGCTGCCCATCGGCGGTCTGGCGCGCCTGGAGCGCATGCCGGACAAACCGCAACAGGAGCTGTGGGTCGCCATCGCCGGCCCGCTCGTCAACGTCGCGATCGCGCTCGTGCTCTGGGCCGGGCTGACGTGGGCGGGTGCGCTCCGCCCGATGGGCTCCATGGGCGTCGCCCAGGGCAGTCTGCTGGAGCGTCTGCTGGTCGTGAACGTCGCCCTGGTGCTGTTCAACCTCATCCCGGCCTTCCCCATGGACGGCGGACGCGTCCTGCGCGCGCTGCTGGCCTTCCAGATGGGCCTGCCGCGCGCGACCCGCGTCGCGGCCACCCTGGGACAGGGCCTGGCCCTCCTCTTCGGTCTGATCGGCCTGGTGTACAATCCCTTCCTGGCGTTCATCGCCCTCTTCGTGTGGATCGGGGCCGCGCAGGAGGCCAGCGCGGTGGAGGTGCGCGCCATCCTCTCCGGCGTGCCCGTGCGCGACGGCATGATCACCGAGTTCGAGGTGTTGCAGGCCAGCGCTCCGCTGTCGGTCGCGGTGGAGCGCGTGCTGGCGGGCTCCCAGGAGGACTTCCCGGTCGTCGACGGCGGCCAGGTCGTAGGGGTGCTGACGCGTGCCCACCTCCTGCGCACGCTCAGCCACGCCGGGACGGGTGTCCCGGTGGCCGCCGCCATGCTGCGCGGGGTGCCCTGGGTGGATCCGGACGAGCGCATCGAGCAGGCGCTCGAGCGCCTGCGGGCCTCCGACGCGCCGCTGGTGCTGGTGGGAGAAGCCGGTCGTCTGCGCGGGATCCTCACCGAGACCAACGCCAGCGAGCTGGTCCAGATCCGGGCCGCGCTCAACCGCTGACGCGGCGGGGTCCCGCTCGCGACCGGACCGGGCGCGGAGCGCGTCCGGGCGTGTCGACTTCCTCCCGGGATGCCTCACGGGGGCACCCCGCGTTGCACCCGGACCCGCCCGTTCGTATATCGAACGACATCGAGACAGCTTGAACGACGGAACCCTCGCCGGACGCAGGTCCGCGAGGTCTCAACGGGTTCCCGCCTCCCCCCTCCGTCGCGAATGGACCGGCTCCGGTGATCGGGCCGGCCGGACGGCTGTCGTCTCCCACACGCAGACCGGAGGTATCCGATGAGCTTCCATGGTTCATCCTCCCCGTCCGTGCGGCCGCCCGGGGGCGGCGGAACGGGCGCCAGGGCCGCGCGACGCCTGATGGCCGTTGCTCTCGCGAGCATGGCCCTCGCCGCACCACTCTCGGCCCAGAACCAGATCGGTGGCCGCATCATCGACGCCGAGACCAACCAGCCCCTCGCCGGCGCGCAGATCCGCATCGCCGAGACCGGACAGGGCGGCCTCACGCAGGCGAACGGCCGCTTCCTGATCGTGGGCGTGCAACCCGCGAGCGTCACCCTCGAGGTGACGATGCTCGGCTATCGCACCGTTCGGCAGCAGGTGACGACCGGCACCGTGGACGTCGTCATCCCCATGGAAACCGCCGCGGTGCTCCTCGACGCCATCGTCGTGACGGGCGTCGCCGGTGCGCAGCAGGCGCGCTCCCTCGGCAACACCGTCGCCACCGTGCGTGCGGACGAGCTCACCGAGATCGCTCCGCCCTCCGACGTGGAGTCGCTCCTGAGCGGACAGGCGGCCGGCGTGCAGATCGGGGTGGGCGGCGGCGAGATCGGGGGCGGCGCCAACATCCGGATCCGCGGCGCCAGCTCGATCTCCCTGAACTCGCAGCCACTGCTCTACGTGGACGGCGTGCGCGTCAACGGCAACAACGCGGACGGCGGCGGAGGCATCGGAGGCGTGGGCGTCGACAACAGCGTTCCCCCCTCCCGCCTCAACGACTTCAGCCCCGAGGACATCGAGTCCATCGAGATCATCAAGGGACCCGCCGCCGCGACGCTCTACGGGACCGAGGCGTCCAACGGGGTGATCAACATCATCACCAAGAAGGGCGCGCAGGGCGCGCCGCGCTTCACGTTGACAGTGAATCAGGGCGCGAACTGGCTGCCGAGCCCCGAGACGTACTTCCCCGCGACATGGTTCCGATGCGCCGGGACGTCGGGGACGTGTACCGCCGGGGAGGTCACCGAGTTCAACGTCCTGCGCGAGGACCGGGTCCGGTACGGGTACGACTGGTTCCAGACCGGTCTGCCCCAGGGGTACTCCGCCAACGTCAGCGGCGGGACGGAGAGCCTGCGCTACTACTTCTCGGGTGACTGGGATCGCGACGAGGGCGTGGTCGACTACAACTGGCAGAACCGGCTGAACGGCCGCGCCAACCTGGACTGGACGCCGCGCGAAGACCTGGACTTCCACTTCGGACTGAGCGGCGTCCGCTCCAAGCTCTCCTCCGCGTCGGCCAACCAGCCGGTCACCACCGCGATCCTGTGGTCCTGCTTCGGAGGTTGTGAGGCGGGGTCGGGGGCCAACAACCCGGTGGACGGTCCGCAGCGTGGGTATATCGGCTACCTCCCCGAGGTCCTGGCCGACTCGGTGGAAGGCTTCCAGTCGGTGAGCCGCCAGACGTACAACCTGCAGGCGACGCATCGTCCCACGAGCTGGTTCACGCATCGCCTGGCTTGGGGCGGCGACTGGACGGAGACCAACAACACGCAGCTCTACCGGCCCATCCAGGGGCCCGGCCACTTCCAGCCGCGCGGATCGAAGTCGGCGCTGCGGCAGACGACGCAGTACATCACGGCCGAATACTCGGCGACGGCCACGGTGAGCCCCAACGAGAGCGTCACGCTGGCCACGTCCGGAGGGCTGCAGTACTACCAGAAGCAGGAGGATTGGATCTACGCGGCCGGCAACATCTTCGCGGTCTCGACCCTGGAGACCGTGAGCGCCGGCTCGCAGAAGGACGCCGCCGAAGGGTTCGTGGAGAACAAGACCGCCGGCGCGTATCTCCAGGAGCAGTTCTCCTGGCAGAACCGGTTGTTCCTGACGGCGGCCGTACGCGGCGACGACAACTCCGCGTTCGGGCAGAACTTCGATTTCGTGGTGTACCCGAAGTTCAGCGCCAGCTGGGTCATCTCCGAGGAGTCGTTCCTGGAGGACTCCGACTGGATCGCGGATCTCAAGCTGCGCGCCGCGTGGGGTCGCGCCGGTCAGCAACCGGACGTGTTCGCGGCGCTCAGGACCTACCAGCCCGCCGTGGGTCCCAACGGCGCGTCCACCGTGCGCCCTGAGAACATCGGCAATCCGGATCTGGAGCCCGAGGTGGGCGAGGAGCTGGAGCTGGGCTTCGACGCCAGCCTCTTCGACCGTCGCCTGGACATCCAGTTCACGTACTACGACCAGGCGCGCAAGGATGCCATCATCCAGGTGCCCGTGCGGCCCTCGGTGGGATTCCCCGGCATCCAGTTCCAGAACATCGGCGAGATCAGCAACCGCGGCGTGGAGCTGGCGCTCAACAGCTCCGCGTTCCAGGGCACGAACTGGGGGCTGGACCTCGCGCTCAACGTCTCCACCAACGACAACGAGATCGTGAGCATGGGCGGCCTGCCGCCCCAGATCCTGAACGGTGCCAACCCCACGACCGGATGGTCCGGCCAGTACTACGCGGAGGGCTTTCCGCTCGGCTCGATCTTCCTCAAGAAGGTCGTTTCCGCCGACATCCAGGGCACCGGCGCCGCGGCCCGCGGCGTGAACGTGATGTGCGAAGGGGGTGCCGTGATCCCGGGGACGCCCAACCTGTCGCGGGGCGGCGGATCGGCCGTTCCGTGCGCGGACGCGCCCTACCTCTACCGGGGTTCGCCCATCCCCACCCGGGAGGCGACACTGTCGTCCACGCTCACGCTCTGGGAGCGTCTGCAGCTCTTCGCGCAGGTGGACTACCAGGGTGGGCACACCATGATCAACGGGACGGCCGCGGGTGCGCACCTCTTCTTCAAGGTGACGCGCGAGATCCAGGAGCGCGACGATCCCATCCTGCTGGGCTACGAAGCCATCGGGTCGGACGGGATCAACCAGGCCGGGCTGATGGACGCGAGCTTCGCCAAGCTGCGGCGGGTGTCCGCCAGCTACACCGTCCCCGAGTCGGTCGCGGCCGGCATCGGTGCCGAGCGGCTGACCCTCACCCTGTCGGGGCACAACCTCGCCACGCTGTGGCAGGCCACCGACGAGGTGTTCGGCTATCCCATCCGCGATCCCGAGCAGCGTGACACGGGCGCCTCCGCGTCCGATCCGGGCGGCCTGCACGCCTACGTCCAGGAAGCCTGGCCGCCGATCCGGCGGCTCATGTTCACCGCCCGGGTGACCTTCTGATGCCCCGCCTGCAACGAGGAGTCGGTATGCGATCGCAACGTGCAGGACGCCGGGCGCCCCGTGTCCTGGGGTGGGCCCTGGCGCTGAGCGGCATGACCGCGTTCGGCGGCTGCAGCCTGGACGACCTCCTGGAAGTGGACCTTCCGGGTCGGGTCGTCGAAGCGTCCCTCGAAGACCCACGCCTCGCGCAGACGCTCGCGAGCTCGGTGGTCGCGGACGTCGAGTGCGCGTGGGACAACTACGTGGCCGCGGCTGCGCACCACTCGGACGAGTGGATCGCGAGCTCGGGCAACTCCACCATGGCGCGTTGGGGCCTCCGCGACGTGCCGCCCACCTTCCAGGCGATGGCCACGGGTGGGTGCGGAACCAACTACGGCCTGTTCACGCCGCTCCACGGGGCGCGGGTCCAGGCCGAGACCAACTTCGCGCGCATCTCCGCCTTCGCCGATGCGGACGTGCCCGACAAGACCGCGCTGCTGGCCCGCATCCGCACCTACGGAGCGTGGCCGATCATCGCGTTGAGCGAAGGGTTCTGCGGCTCACCGATCGACGGCGGAGACCAGACCCTCACACCCGTGGCGCTGGCGGCGCTCGCGGAAGGCAAGCTCACGGAGGCGCTCCAGCTGGCCGAGCAGGCCGGACTGACGGACCTGCGCAATCTGGCACTCGTGGGCCGTGCCCGCGTGCGTCTGACGCAGGGGGACTTCGCGGGCGTGCTCGCGGACGCCGCCCAGGTCCCGGAGGGCTTCACGTTCGTGGCCACCCGGGACGCGACGCCGGGAGACCGGCAGAATCGCCACTACGCGGCCATCAACGGTCTGGCGAGCGATCCCAACTCGCAGAAGCACGCCACGGTGGCCCCCAACTACCGGGCGCTGGAGTGGAAGGGTGTACCGGACCCCCGGGTCCACGTGGAGTGGGACGGCACGCTGGGCTTCGACTTCTTCACCCGGCACTACCGTCACGACAAGATCAATTCGTTCGCGGCGCCGACCGTCATGGCATCGTGGCGCGAAGCCCAGCTGTTCATGGCGGAAGCGTACGCGCGCACGGGCGAGCTGGAGCAGGCGCGCACCCTCCTGAACGTCCTGCACGACCGGGTGGGCCTGCCGGAGGTGGAGGCCGCCGACGTACCGACGGAGGAGGCGATGATCCGTCAGGTCATCGAGGAGCGGCGGCGCGAGTTCTTCTCGGAGGGTGGGCACCGCCTGCACGACCACCTGCGGTGGAGGGGAACGGCGTTCAATGTCCCGTTCCTCGGCGAGCCGGGGTCCATCCATCCGGACGGGCAGCTGCTCGATCCCGACACCGGCGCGCCGTTGCGTGAATACGAGGACTGGACCTGCTTCCCGGTGCCGACGGTGGAACAGCCCTGATCCACCCGGACCCACCTCGGTGACCCTGGCCCGGCGGGATGCGATCCCGCCGGGCCTTCGTCTGCCCCCGCGGAAAAAAGGCGCGGTTTCGATCGTCCAATCCACGGATGCCACACATGGACCCGGGATGGAGACGATCGACGATGACGATGCGCGGCATGACGACACGACGTGCAGGGACGCTCGCGGCCCTGGTGGCCGCAGTGGGGAGCGCCGTGCCACTCCTGGCCCAGGGACCGGGCTATCCGGAGCTCTCCCGGGACGACGAGCTGCGGCTGGCCCTGAGCGCGGGACCGCCTTCGATCTCCCGCGAGGCGGAGCTCTGGGTGATGGGCGCGCGCGGCTTCGAGAAGGCCGTCGCGGGAAGCAACGGCTGGGCCTGCCTGGTCGTACGCAATGCCACCAACCGCATCCAGCTCGCACCCCACTGTTTGAATCCGGATGCGGTTGCCAGCGTGCTGCCCGCGTTCCGCATGGAGGCGGAGCTGCAGGCGCAGGGGCTCGGCGGAGAGGAGGTCAGCGCGCGCATGGACCAGGCCTGGAAGGAGGGCAGCCTGCCCATTCCGAGTGGCCCGGCGCACGCCTACATGCTGTCCAAGGGACAGCGCGTCGGGCCGCAAGGGGGCAACTTCCGGCCGCACTTCATGCTGTACGTGCCCTGGGCCACCAACGCCTCCATCGGTGGTGACCTGCGCCGCCCCGAGTTCCCCTTCGTCGGTCCCTACGAGAACCACCCGCTGTCGACGGTCGTGATCCTGATGGACGAGTTCGTCGATCCGGCCGACATGGTGGTGCCGCGGCGGTGAGCGCCGAGCCCGACCTGGTGCGGCGGGCCGTGGAGGGCGATACGACGGCACTGGCGACCCTGGTGGCGGAGCACCGTCCTGCGGTGGTGCGGGTGGCGCAGCAGATCCTGGGAGACCGCGAAGCGGCGGAGGACGTGGCCCAGGAGGCGCTCCTCCGGTTGCAGGTGGCCTTGCCCGGATTCCGCGGCGACGCGGAGCTCGCCACCTGGCTGTACCGGGTGGCGCTCAATCTGTGTCGGGATCACCTCCGCCGTCGGCGTCGACGCGAGGTGGTGCCCCTCACGCACCCGTCGGCGGGTCGGGCCCTGGCGGTGGAGCAGGAGCCCGGGGCCGGCGTCGACGTGGAGCGCGCCCGCGCGGCGGTGCGTGCCGCCATCGACCGCCTCCCTGCCGAGCAGGCCGAGGCGGTCCGGCTGCGCTTCCTCGCGGAGCTGCCCTACGCGGAGATCGCGCGCCGCACGGGTGTCCCGCAGGGGACCGTGGCGTCACGGGTGTTCCGCGCCCTGGTCCGCCTGGGCGAGGAGTTGGGACCCACAGCACATCTGGAGGTGGTGCGGTGAGCGGAGCGGACGAGCAACGACTGCTGGACTTCCTCGAGGGCCGGCTCGCCGACGAGGAGCGTGCGGCGCTGCTCGCCCGGCTCGAGGCCGAGCCCGCGCTGGCGGCGCGTCTCCGCCAGGCGGCCGCCGGGCTCGAGGCGGTGCAGAGCTGGGCGGAGGCCACGGCGGAGCGCTCCCCTCCCGAGCAGCGCCCCGCCGTGCGGGTCTCGCCCTGGTGGGTGGCCGGCGCGGTGGCGGCCACGGCCGTGCTGGCAGTGCCGATCACGGTGCGCTGGTCGGGCGGGCGCGTCCCGACGGACGTCGTCGCCGCGGGGCAGCCGGCCTCTCCGCAGCCCAGCTTCGTGCTGTTGCTGCAAGGCCGCTGGCCCGACGCCGGCGCGGTCGACGCGGCCGAGACCCGCCGGCGGGCGCGCGAGTACTGGGCGTGGACGGATGCGCTGGCGCGTGCGGGTGTGCTGGTCGCGGCCGGTGACCTGCGCTGGGAGCCCGGTGCCCGCGTCGATGCGCGGAGCGTGCAACGCGAGCTGGATCCGGGCACGCTCGACGACCCCGGCTTCCCGGTGGGGATGTTCGCGGTGCGGGTGGAGAGCTACGAAGAGGCTGTGGCGCTGGCGCGCGCGTGCCCGCACGTGCGCTACGGCGGAACGGTCGCGGTCCGCCGCGTGGGGGGGGGATTCGTCACCGTGCCCGGGATGGATGACTGGGCGGAATGACGTCCAGGAGTGGAAGCTCGGCCATCAGGACCGTGCGTGCCTCGGTGTCCTCGTGCTCGACGATCACCGCCACACGGTGACGGCGGTCGGACGCCAGGACCCGGGCCCGGCCGGGCAGGGGATGGCTGGACAGCACGCGGCCGCTACGATCCACGACCTCGACGAAGGAACGAGGCCAGAAGTCCCTGGACTCCCCCTGCTCGGTGTGCCGTCGCACGTCCCGCCAATCGCGGTAGCGCAGCACCGCGAAGCGCCCGCCCTCCAGGGCGGCCAGTCCCGTCAGGTTGGGCTGATAGGCTGCGCGTGAAGCGACCACGGGGGCGCCACGCACGGACTCCACCATCACCACCGGGTCGATGCCCCGATGGTAGAGGGGGAGCGCGACCGGATCGCCGAGCCGCTGCCCCTGCAGGTCATAGGCGGCGAGGGTGGCGCTCGCGTGCGTCAGGAGCCAGAGCGTGTCTCCCACGAACTCGGGGCTGACCTGGTTGAGGATCCGACGCAGGGTCGGATCGGCGTACGGCACCGGGCGGCCCGCCTCGGAGACGAGGGTGCCCTCCCCGTCCCAGATGCGGGCGAGCGCCACGCCCTCCCAATCGCTCTCGTGGTCCAGGACCGGCCCGACCGGTACCGCCAGCCAGGAGTCCACCCAGTGACCGTCCTGCGCGAGAGCGAACTCGCCCTGGTAGGGGAATCCGGCGGGGATCGGCGGCGTGGGGATGGAGCGGAGGTGGCGACCGGCGGAGTCGAACCACTGGATGCGATGCTGGGGCGCGTCGACGGCCATGAACGCAGCGCCGTCTTCGCGGCAGCGCAGGGAGCCCAGACCCCGGAACTCGCCGGGCGCCTCGCCCGCGCGGCCGAGGGTGCGGTGATGCTCGCCGTCGAGATCGAACCACTCGATCCGCGGCCCGGCTCCGTCCGCCACGAGCAGCCGGTCCCGGAGGAAGCAGAGGGAGCGGGGCTGGAGGAGAAGCGTGTCGCGGCCGGCGAAGCCCGTGCGCAGGTCCGTCCAGTCCAGCTCGGACGAGGGCGGCGGGTGTGCGAGGACCCGGTCCCCGTCCAGACCGAGCGCGCGGTCGAGGTCGTGGGCCGCTTCGGCCTGACAGGCGAGGGTCGCCAGGCCGGCGCAGAGGACGCCGCGTCCGAGCAGGGACGACCGCGACCAGGGACGTCTCAGTCGCACCCGCAGAAGGCGATGCAGTTGCCGCAGCACCCCAGCAGCGCACCCTCCCAGGGGTCCCAACACACGGACGTGCGCAGGGCCGCGGCCGCCGGCACCGCGATGACGAGGTTGACGGCCACGGTCAGCCCCAGGGCCCAACGCCGGATCGTTCGTGCGCGCTCTTCGTTCATCGTCCGTTCCCCGTCCTGAGGATGCGGCGCCTTCCGCTGCCGGGCGCCAGCGTCGAAGAACGTCACGAGGCGGCCCGACCGTTTACGGATCGTGGGCGCCTCTCGGTGTCGCGCTGCCTCTAGCGGTATCCGGCCGCCTGCAGCGTGAAGAGCTCGGCATAGCGTCCGCCGGCCGCCACGAGGGCATCGTGGGACCCGTCCTCCACGATGCGTCCACCTTCGAGCACGAGGATCCGGTCCGCCATGCGCACGGTGGAGAACCGGTGGCTGATGAGCACCGCCATGCGTCCTTCGGTCAGCTCGGCGAAGCGGCGGAACACCTCGTACTCCGCGCGCGCGTCCAGGGCCGCGGTGGGCTCGTCCAGGATCAGCACCTGCGCGTCGCGCAGGTAGGCGCGGGCCAGCGCCACCTTCTGCCACTCCCCGCCCGAGAGGTTGGCTCCTCCCTCGAACCGCCGTCCCAGCATGTGCTCGTAGCCCCGCTCCAGGCGTGCGATCACCGGTGCGGCCAGGCTCTTGTACGCGGCGCTCTCGATGCCCGCCGCATCCTCGATGCGCACGATGTCGCCCACGGCGATGTTCTCGCGGACCGGCATGTCGTAGCGCACGTAGTCCTGGAAGATGACCCCGATGGCGCGGCGCAGCGATTCCACGTCGTACTCGCGCAGGTCGATCCCGTCGAGCAGGATCCGCCCTTCGGACGGGTCGTACAGACGGGCGAGGAGCTTGACCAGCGTGGTCTTGCCGGCGCCGTTCTCGCCGACGAGAGCGATGCGCTCGCCCGGTCCGAGGGTGAAGGTGGCGTCGCGCAGCGCCCAGCGCTCGGCGTCCGGGTAGCGGAAGCCCACCCCTTCGAACCGGAAGCCCTCGCGGATGACGGCCGGGACCGGACGGCCGCCGTTGCGCGCCACCACCCGCGGCTTCATGTCGAGGAATGTGAAGAGATCGCCCAGGAACAGGCTCTGCTCGTAGATGCTGGCGGCATTGCCCAACACGGTGGCCATCAGATCGCGGGTGCGTCGGAACGAGTTGGCCGCGAAGGTCAGGTCGCCCAGGCTGATCGCTCCCACCAGGGTCCGCCAGGCCAGGAAGCCGAAGGCACCGTAGAACGCGCCGGTCGACACCGCGGCCAGCCCGGCGCCCACCGCGGAGCGGCGGAGCGCGAGGGCGCGATTGGCCTCGTAGAAGCGGTCGGCGAGCTCGGCGTAGCGTTCCACGAGGTGATCGGCGAGCCCGAACAGCTTGACCTCCTTCGCCGTCACGTCGCTCGACGCCACGTAGCGGAGGTAGTCGAGCTGCCGCCGCTCGGGCGTCCAGCGATAGAGCAGGGAATACGCCAGACCGGCGAAATGCGTCTCACCCAGAAACGCGGGAAGCACCGCGACGCCCAGCAGCGCCAGCAGCCAGGGGCTGAAGCCCAGGAGCGCCCCGAGCAGCGTCCCGATGGTGAGCAGGCTCTGCGCGGTCCCCAGGAGCAACGTCAGCAGCGCGATGCGCCCGACGGTCTGCCGGCGCGCGCGCTCGAGATGGTCGTAGAAATCGGGATCCTCGAAGTGCTCCAGATCGAGCGCGGCCGCGTGTCGCATGAGGCGCACGGACAGCCGGTTGCCGAACAGGTCCGCGAGGAGGCTCTCCACGAGCGAGGTGGCGCGCTGGAGCACCTCGAGCAGCAGGGCCACCCCGAGTTCCAGCCCGATCAGGGCCAGGAGCCGGGGCCAGGCGTCGGCGATGGAGGCGCGGCCCGCCAGCACCTCCTGCAGGACGTCGAAGATGAGCTTCGACACCCAGAACAGCGTGACCGGTCCGAAGCCCTGCAGGATGCGCAGCACGACCACGGCTGCGGCATATCGGGGTTCCGTCTCCCACACGAGCCGCAGGAAGGGCGGCACGAGCTTGAGCGCACGCAGGCGTTCCCGCAGCGGGGGCAGCGGCTCGTCGATCGGGCGGGCGCGCGGCCCCCGACGGGGACCGCCGGGACTACGCGGAGAAGGCACGTGGGATGCGGAGCGGGCGGCGGGCGGTCACCGGCTCGCGCCGGTGACCGCTCACAGCCGGGAGCGAGCTCAGTTGGCGCGCATGGAGAGGCCGCGCACTGTCGCCTCGGTGTTGTGGCCGAAGCGGATGCCGTAGACGCCGTCGGTGGACGACAGCTTCCCCGCGCCCAGCACGTCTGCCTTGGGATAGGTCGCCACGGTGGTGCCGTTGATGCTGCAGCTGACCTGGTCGTTCGTGACGGAGATGGCGATCTGCTGCGTCACGGCCTCTCCGGCACCGGAGGCCTTGTGCACGGCGTCGTGGGGCTGGGCGCGCCGACCGTTCATCTGGAACGGCTCGGGCCCGAATCCGCGCACGATGAAGGAGCCGTTGCCGTAGGCTGCGCAGTACAGGTAGGTCTGCCGGTCGGTGCCCATGGCGTTGCCGCCCACGAAAACGCCGTAGGGATGGGGATGGTTGTTCAGGTTCATGTACTGCGGCTCGGTGAACGTCGCGCTGACCGTGTAGCTGCCGTTCGCCGTGTTCGACGGATTCCAGTATGCGACGGCGGGTCCGGTGGTGACATGGAGTGCGTCGCCGTCGCGGGCGAGCCGCGCGTTCTCCAGGGTCTGTCCCTGCTGCGCCTCGGACGCGTCGATCCGGCCGGTCCAGCCGTCCACCGAGATCCCGCCGCCATCGACACGACGGACCTCCTCGGATTGGGCGGAGAGGGCGCCGGCGCCGAACGTCAGGAACAGCGCTGCGGCGAAGGGTGCGAAGGAGCGGGTGGGATGCATGCCTCGATCTCCGGTGAAGGTGGCCTGGACCGGAAGATACCCCGCCGGCCGCGGAAGCAGCCATCCGCCGGTCGGCCGGGTCCGGAGTGTGCGTCCGCTGGCCGGACCGGACGCGGCCTCAGCGGCGCCGCGACGCCCCGTAGAGCAGGAGGCCCAGGGCCGCCGCCACGCCCGCACCGAGCAGCTGCGCACGGGTCGCCGCTGTGACCAGCCAGAAGACCAGCCCCAGCGACGCCACGGCGACCAGGCCCCCCGCCGGCACCACGAAGCCGGCTGCGCCCACGTCCGTGCGCCGCCGGAGGACGGGGAGCGCGGCACAGGTGGACGCGTAGGAGAGCAGGCGGGCGATCACGCTGACGGTGGCGGCATACACGAACGAACCCGACAGGGCCAGCAGCAGGACCACGGCGGAAGACAGGTACAGCGCGGTGTCCGGGGTATGGAAGCGCGGATGGGTGGAGGCCAGCCAGCGCGGCAGCTCGGCCCGGCGCGCCTTCGCGAACAGGAGTCGGGGCGCCATCATCAACGTCACGTTGAGATTGCCGAGGATCGACACGAGCGCGCCAGCCGTGATGATCACCGCGCCCACCGGGCCCAGGAAGCGCGCTGTGGCGTCGGTCAGCGGCCGGCTCGCGTCCGCCAGCCCGGGCAGGGTGCCGATCGCCACCACCTGGACGAGCACGTAGACCGTGGTCACGACGCCGATCGCCAGGAGCAGGGCCCGGGGCAGGTCGCGGGCGGGGTCGCGGGCCTCGCCCCCGGCGATCACCATCGTCTCGAACCCGGCGAAGGCGTACAGCAGGAGCAGGACCGTGGCGGAGAACGCGTCCAGGGTGGGCGCCGGCCCGGGCGTGTAGCGGGTCGGCTCCAGGAAGAAGAGGCCCACGACCACGAACAGCGCGAGCGGAGCCAGCTTGGCCACCGTGAACACGTTGCTGGCCACCGCGGTGCCCCGCACGCCCCGCAGGTTGACCGCGGTCAGCCCGCCCACCAGCGTCGCGACCACCGCGACGCGGAAGACGCCGGTGTCGGCGCCGGGCAGGAAGAACGTGAGGTACGACGCGAACAGGTTGCAGTTGGCCGCCAGCGAGGCCACCCGCGCGATCCACATCATCCACCCCACCTCGAACCCCACCAGGGGCCCGAACGCCGTGCGGGCGTAGAGGTAGGGACCGCCGGTCTCGCCGAAGCGGCTGCTCACCTCGGCGAAGCACAACACGATGAGCAGCACCAGCAGCGCGCACCCCGCGAAGGCGGCGAGGCTGTAGACCCCGGTGCGGGCGTACGCCACGGCCGGCAGGCCGAAGATGCCTGCGCCGATGACGGTGTTGATGGCGATCCCCACCAGGTCCCACTTGCGGATCACCCGCACGAGGCCTTCGGCGGTGGGGGTGGGACCGGTGGAGGACGGGCTCACGCGCGCTTCACCCGAGCAGACGCGCGGTGCCGTAGCCTGCGAGCGCCACGACCGCCGTGAGGAACGTGCCCCAGGCCAGGTCCACGGGCACGATGGCCGCGGGGAAGCGGTCCAGCACCGCCAGGTTGGTGAGGTCCCAGGCCGCGTACGCGACCAGACCCAACAGGGCCCCCAGCCCCAGCGCCCGGGTCCACGTTCCGGCCTCCACCGCCGGCAGGACGGCGAGGACGAGCACACCGGTGAGGTAGATCAGGTAGAAGGCGAGGGCGGCGCCCCAGTGGACGTCGGCGCGCATGAGGCTGCCCAGGTGACGCCGGTACAGGTCGCGCGCGACCACCCCCAACCAGAGCAGGTCGAGCGCCAGGAACGCCACCAGCATGGCGCCGTAGACGGCGACCAGTCTCCCCGCGGTCACGAGGGGTGCCGCGCGGCGCTCATTGGCCGCCGGTCCGCTTCCGACCCTCGTCGCTCAGGGCCCGCGAGGGATCGCGCGTCAGACGGGCGATGAAGCTCGTGCGGCGGAAGCGGAGCGCGCTCCAGTCCTCGTCGATGGCGACTGCCCGCACGCCTTCGAATCCCGCGGTGCCGAGGGCGCTGAAGCCGGTGTCGCGGTCGAACTCGCACGTGAAGCGGCGCGACGTCTTCTTGGGCCAGGCGACCCAGACGATCGCGTCGCCGCGCACGCCGTCCGCGAGCGCGGCGGCGAGCGCCTCCACCTGACGCAGTCGGGTCGCGAACGCGATCACGAACTCGACCGGGTCGTCCGATGGGAAGGCGCGCAGCACGTGCACGCCGCGGAGCGCATCCAGCTGGGCCTCGAAGCTGGCGGGTGCGTCCAGGACCACGATCGGGTCGTGGTCCTTCAGGTTCAGCTTACGGAAGAGCGGATCCACGGGCGGCTCAACGCACGTCGGGCCCCAGCGCCCGGATCGGTCGGCTGAAGAGGAAGAACACGAGGCCGGCTCCGCAGGCGATGCCACCCACCGCCATGAAGAGCGCGGGAGGCGACATGGCCTCGAGCTGTCCGGCTGCCATCCCCGCGATCAGGTTGCCGAGTGACGTGCCCATGAACCACACCCCCATCATCTGCCCTACGAGTCGATGCGGCGACAGCTTGGTGACGCTGGAGAGCCCGACCGGGCTCAGCGCCAGCTCGCCCACGGTGTGGAAGAAGTAGGTCACGACGAGCCACATGGGGCTCACCGGGTTGTCGGGCGTGGCGAAGCTCGCCCCCCAGGCCAGGACGAAGAACCCGACGCCCAGCAGCGCCAGGCCCGCGCCGAACTTCACGGGGATGGAGGGATTGCGCCGGTCGAGCGCCACCCACAGGGACCCGACGACCGGTGCGAGCAGGATGATGAACAGCGAGTTCACGGACTGCAGCCAGCTGGTGGGCATCTCCCAGGAGCCGAAGGTGCGGTCCGTCAGACGCTCCGCGAAGAGATTGAGCGTCGAGGCCGCCTGCTCGAACCCGGCCCAGAACATGGCTGCGCCCACGAACAGGATGAAGATGTAGGTGACGCGCTTCTTCTCGTCGGCATCGAGGCCGCCCATGGCCATCAGGTAGGCGAAGTAGAGGACCGCGATCGACACGATCGTCACCCCGGTGCCTCCTGCGATCGCCTCGATGCTGAGCGAGAGCGTCCCGTTCGTGTCCAGCAGCCAGAGCAACCCGGCGACCACGACACACAGCGCCGTCCCCAGGATCAGCCCGCGCGCGGCCCTGGAGCGGGCGCCGGCGTCGCCGGTGTCCGGTAGACCCGCCGTGCCCAGGTAGCGATCGCCGAAGCGGTACTGGATCAGCCCGATGATCATCCCGACGCCGGCGGCGCCGAAGCCCAGGTGCCAGTTGATGCTCTCGCCCAGGTAGCCGCAGATGATGGGGCCCAGGAAGGCACCCAGGTTGATCCCCATGTAGAAGATCGAGAAGCCCGCGTCGCGTCGGGCGCCGCGATCGGCGTACAGGTCGCCGACCATGGCGCTGACGTTGGGCTTGAGCAGCCCGGTGCCGAGGGCCACGAGGCAGAGCCCCACGAAGAAGAGGGTGGCGCTCCCCATGGCCATCGTGAAGTGGCCCGCCGCGATGACGACACCGCCCCAGAAGACGGCCGAGCGCTGCCCGAGCAGGCGGTCCGCGATCCAGCCGCCCGGCAGGGCCAGCAGGTACACGGACGCGGTGTAGAGTCCCAGGATGGCGCCGGCGGTGCTGTCGGACATGGCCATGCCGCCGTCCGCCACCGCGGCGGTCAGGAACAGGACCAGCAAGCCACGCAGCCCGTAGTAGGAGAAGCGCTCCCACATCTCGGTGAAGAAGAGCGTGGCCAAGCCCCGAGGGTGTCCGAAGAACTGGGCCTCGACGTCCGTCGGGACCGGATGTGTCTGCGTCATGGGGATCTCCGTCCCGGGTCGTCCGCGGTGCTCCGCGCGGAGGGGGCGCTCCGCCGTCGGCCCACTCCGGACAGGGCAACGTCGCAGCAGAGTAGGGCGGGGGCGGTCGGTTTTCCAGCCGGCCCGGTCGGCTCGGGTGGTGCGGCGCGCGAGGCCGCCCCACCGGTGACCTCCGTTACACTGGACGCACCGAGGCCCGGACGGCAGACTCCTGCGACCGCTGGACCCCCACGCCGGAGCCCCACCGCCATGCCCGATCTCGGAGCGATCCACCCCATCGTCGTCCACTTCGTCATCGGACTCCTGTACGCCGGCGTGCTGCTTCGTGTGGCGTCCCTGTTCGGCCGCTGGCGGTTCACCGGCACGGCGGCGCTGCTCCTCATCCTGGCCGGGACCGGGGCCGCCGTGGTGGCCGTCAAGTCGGGAGCCGACGCCCACGGACCGGCCGAGCGCATCCCCGGCGCCCGTCCGGCGGTCGTCGAGCACGAAGAGCTGGGCGAGCGCACCCGCACGATCTTCCTGGCCGTGGCCGGTCTGGAGCTCCTGGCGCTCGCGCTGAGGAAGCGCCGCGAGAGCCGGGGCCTCCTGCTGGCCTCGGCGGCGGTGGGCCTGGTGGGGCTGTTCTTCCTGTACGAGACCGGAGAGCACGGAGGCGAGCTGGTCTACTCGTACGCCGGAGGCGTGGGCACGCGCACCGGCGACACCGAGGACGTGGGCCGCCTGCTCCGGGCCGGTCTCTATCACCAGGCCATGGTGGATCGCGAGCAGGGCCGCGGGACGGCGGCCGCCGAGCTCATCGCCGTGATGGCGGACCGCTGGCCGGAGGACGGGGAGGTGCAGATCCTCCACGCCCAGTCCCTGCTCACCGACCGGGAAGACCCGGCGGCCGCCCTGGCCCTGCTGGACCGCATCCCCGGCACCCGGGAAGGCCCGCTCCGCCTGCGGGCCGCGTACGTGCGCGCCGACGCGCTGGTGGCGCAGGGAGACACGGCGGGGGCGCGGGCGCTGCTGCAGGGACTCCTGGAGGAATTCCCGACCAGTGCCCAGCTCCAGCGGCGCCTGGAGGCACTCGGAGCCTAGGGGTCACGCCGGGCCCGGCCCGAGCGGGCACGGGCCCTGCTTCTGCGAACGGCGCGGACGCCGGGTGGCCGGGTCCGGGGGCCTGCGGACGCCATTGGTGGTGGTGCGGCGCGGTCCCCGCCCCTCATCCTGTCGGAGAACCGCAACACCCCCGTGGCCGGAAGGCGTGGACGCCTCCGCATGTCAGGGCGAGCTTCCCCTGGCTGGCGGACCCACTCCCCCGTCCTGGCGGACCCCGAACCCGAGGAGCAGGGCCGACGTGGCCATCGAACGCATCGACGACGTCGAGGTGGGCGCCGACTATACGGAGCAGCGCACCTTCGATCGGGCGCTGATGGAGACCTTCATCGCGTTCACGAGGGACAGCGCCGGCATCCACACCGACGCCTCCCATTCGGCAGGCATGGGGTTCGAGGACCTGGTGGTGCACGGCTTCCTGCTCTCGACGCCGTTCAGCCGCATCCTGGGCATGGAGCTGCCGGGCGAGCGGACGGTCATCGGGTCCATGGAGCTGAACTTCCACGAGCCCGTCTACAAGGGGGACACCGTGACGTACACGGCCACGGTGACCCGCGTGATCCGGCCCCTGCGCTCCGTGCTCCTCGATCTGAGGATCGTCAAGAGCGACGGTACGGTGTGCGTGAAGGGCAAAGCCAACTGCGTCTTCAAGTAAGCGAGGAGCGGACGACGTGAGCGATCAGCAAGGAGCGGTGATGAGCCTGGAGGCCTTCGAGCTGTTCAAGAGCCTGCTGTACAAGAACGCCTTCATGTTCCGGAAGACCTTCGACGCGGTCGAGGAGGAGTTCGGGCAGCCCTGGCGGGAGGAGTTCGATCTCCACCTCCGCAACCTCTTCGGGCTGGACGAGGAGCGCTACGTGTACGCCGTGAAGGGCTACACGAAGTTCGCCATCGACTTCATGCGCCTCGAGCGGCTCTTCAAGCAGAAGCGGGAGTACGAGCCGCAGACGTACGACGAGGCCAAGGAGCGGGTCTACATGAACCGCGACTACATGATGAACCTGTATCTGCCGGGCATCCTGGTGTCGCACTTCCTGTGGCGGCACCACTACCGGCAGTTCCAGTTCTACAAGGAGAAGTTCCTCCCCCTTCTGGACGCGCAGGAGGACAAGCGCTTCTACGAGGTGGGCACGGGCACGGGCTTCTTCACGGTCCAGATCCCGCGCCACGACCCCGCCTGGCACGGCACGGGGATCGACATCAGCCCGTATTCGCGCGAATTCACGCTCGACCAGGTGCGCGGCTGGGGCTTCGGCGACCAGTTCACGTCCAGCGACACCAACATCATCGGGGCCGGCCTCGAGCCGCTGCCCGTGGTGCAGTGCATCGAGGTGCTGGAGCACCTCTCGGATCCGCAGACGTTCCTGGACCACCTGCGGTTGATGCTCCGCGAGGGAGGAACCGGCTTCGTCACCGCCGCGCTGACCGCGCCCAACGCCGACCACATCTACCTGTACTGGGAGCCGGAAGAGGTCATCGCCCAGTTGGAGAAGGCGGGCTTCACCGTGCACGAGTACGTCGAGGAGAAGGGCTACGAGGCGCCGCCCGAGGAGATCGTCCCCAAGGTCGCGGCCTTCATCGTCTCCTGACGCATCGTCCTCATGCTCGAGAAGTCCTACGCCGAGATCCAACAGGATCTCAAGTCCCGCGACCGTTCCGGGCTGGTGGCCTTTCCGGTCACCGTGCTCCGCAACGTCGTGACCGAGCCGATCGAGCCCTACCTGCAGTGGTTGGGCGCGGAGGCCGGTCTGCGGGTGGACGTCTCGTTCGGGGAGTTCGACAACATCGTCCAGGAGGCGGTGGGCGGCGCTCCCCATCTGCTCGGGGCGGACACCGGGTGCGTCCTGGTCCACCTGCGCCTGGAAGGGATCTCCCCCGCGCTGGCCTCCGGCTTCACCGGTCTCGGCAGCGAAGAGGTGGCCGCCGAGCGCGGCCGCATCGAAGACCAGGTCCGTGCGGTGCTGGCCGGGATCCGGCGGCAGACCCGCGCGCTGATCCTGTGGCACGGCTTCGAGACCCCGCTCCACCCCGCGTACGGCATCGTGGATGCACATCAGGCGGAGGGCCAGGTCGCCACGGTGGCCCGTCTCAACCTCGCCGTCCGCGACGCCCTGGCGGAGCATGCCAACGCGTACTTCGTGGATCTGGACCTTTGCCGCGGCCGCATCGGCGGGAAGGCCTTCTACGACGCCCGGTACTGGCACATCGGACGGGCGCCGTACACGCGGGAAGCGCTGAAGGAGATCGCGCTCGAGGACATGAAGTACGTCCGGGCGCTGCGCGGCCGGAACAAGAAGTGTCTGGTCCTCGATTGCGACAACACGCTGTGGGGCGGGATCATCGGAGAAGACGGCCTGGCCGGGATCAAGCTCGGATCCGTCCACCCCGGATCCCCGTACCAGGAGTTCCAGCGCGAGATCGTGAGCCTGGCGCGGCGGGGCATCATCGTCGCGCTGTGCAGCAAGAACAACGAAGAGGACGTGTGGGAGGTCTTCGATCGGCATCCCGACATGGTGTTGCGTCGGGACGATGTCGCCGCCTGGCGCATCAACTGGCAGGACAAGGCCTCGAATCTGCGTGAGCTCGCCGCCGAGCTGAACATCGGGCTCGACCACATGGTCTTCGTGGACGACTCCGAGTTCGAGGTGAACCTCGTCCGGGAGATGGTGCCCGACGTGGAGGTGCTGCACCTGCCCGTCGCAGAAGCGGTGCACAAGCGGGATCGGCTCGCCGCCTGCGGGCTCTTCGACACCTTGACCGTGGCGGACGAGGATCGGCAGCGGAATGCCATGTATCGCGCCGAAGCCGGCCGTCGACGCCTGCAGAGCGAGATCACGGACCTTTCCGCGTATCTCGCGTCCCTGGAGATGGAGGTGGAGGTGCGGTTCGCCGACGCGCTCTCCACGCCCCGGGTGGCCCAGCTCACGCAGAAGACCAACCAGTTCAACCTGACCACCATCCGATACTCCGAGGCGGACATCCAGGCCGCGCAGAGCGGGCCCGACGCCGACGTGCTGAGCCTGCGGCTGCGGGACCGGTTCGGGGATACGGGACTGGTGGGTGTGGCGCTCCTGCGCTACGAAGGGGATCGGGCGCGGCTGGACAGCCTTCTCATGTCCTGCCGGGTGCTCGGTCGCAACGTGGAGGACCTGTTCCTGGAGCAGTGCCTGGCCCTGGCCCGGGTGCGGGGCGCGTCGGAGGTGGTCGGCGAGTACCGCCCGACGCCCAAGAACCGGATGGTGGCCCGCTTCTTCCCGGAGCGGGACTTCCAACCCGAGGAGAGGGACGGAGAGGTCGAACGGTGGGTGTTCCGGCTGGACGGCTGGGAGCCCCGCGCGTTCGGGCAGTTCAAGGCGGTACACACCGACGTCCCGGTCGCGGACCGGGTCGGAACCGAACACGGAGAGAGACGCGGATGAAGGAGACCGTTCGGCGAGTCGTCAGCAGCGTGCTCGGGATCCCCGAGGAGGAGATCACCGAGAGCACGGGGCCGGAGACCGTGGAGGCCTGGGATTCGCTCCAGCACATGAACCTGATCCTCGCGCTGGAGGAGGAGCTGGGCGTGCAGTTCTCCGACGACGACATCGTCTCGATGCTCGACGTCGGCAAGATCTACGACAAGGTAGGCGAGCTGGTCGCGGCCAGGTGAAGGCGGCCGGTCTCGACGTCGGACGGACGCTGCGGAGCCTCTCGCTCAAGCAGCTCTTCGTCCGTGTCGCCGAGGAGTACCTCTGGTGGATGGTCCGGAGCCTCCCCGGGTTCAGTGGCGTCTACCTGCGCTACTTCTTCCTCAAGGCGTGCGCGAAGCGCATCGATGGCTTCTGCTGGATCAGCCGGGGCTGCACGTTCGCCAACGCCTACAACCTCGAGCTCGGAAAAGGCGTCTCCTTCGGGCGCAACGTCCTCCTGGACGCGTTGGGCGGCCTGTCCATCGGCGCCAACTCCGGGGTGGGGCCCAACGCGGTGATCCTGGCCCAGGAGCATTCCATCGTGGACCGCGACCCGCTCGGGAACTCGGGACACCGCACCAAGCCGATCGTCATCGGTGTCAACGTGTTCGTGGGCGCGGCCACCTTTCTCAAGGCCGGCATCACCGTCGGGGACAACGCGGTGATCGCCGCGAACTCGAACGTCGTGATGGACGTGCCGGAAGGGGGTTGGGTGATCGGCGTGCCGGCGCGTCCCTATCCGCAGGTCATGCGCGAGCTGTTGCTGGCGCAGCGCAAGGCCGCTCCGCCCGCGCCGGAGCGCTAGCGGGTCGGGGGGAAGCCCGGCGTTCGCCGCTGCAGCCCGGAGCCGGGACCTCGTCAGCGCCGCAGAAGCTGGAAGGCGATCTCCCGCCCGGCGCCGCCCACGGTGGCCAGGTGGATCCAGGTCACCGCCAGCGCCTCCAGCAGGGCCGCGTTGCGCAGGGGACCGGCGTCCAGGGCCTCGAATCCCATGCGCTCGGCCAGACCCAGCGCCACCTGCTTGGCCTCGGCGTCGTCCCCCGCGAAGAGCGCCAGCGGCCGCGCCGGTTCGAACGCGGGGTCGGCCTGGATCTCCGCCCCGAAGTGGTTGAACCCCTTGAGCACGCGCAGGTGGGGAAACGCCTCGGCCAGGCGGGCCGCGACCGAGCCGCCTGCGGGTGGCGCCCAGACCGGGCCCTGGTCCCACCGGAGCGGATTCGTCAGGTCGACCACGACGGTCCCGGCGGCCGGGGCGGCGGCCGAGAGGGCCTCCACGGCCGCGTCGGCCGGCACCGCCACGAGGACCAGATCCGCCCCGGCAGCGGCGCTGCGAGGGTCCGAGGCGGGGCCGGGAAGGTCGGCCGGCGAAGGGATGTCGCGCAGGCCGTAGCGGACCGGGACGCCCACGGCCGCGAGGCGGCGGCCCATGGCCGACCCGACGGAGCCGGCCCCGAGCAAGGTGACGTGCATGATGGTTCTCCAGGTCGAGGGTGGTGGCGAGGGACCGGTCGGCGTCGCGCACGCGCACGCCGATCGGCGGGGGGGACTCAGCGGCCCAGGGCTTCGATCACCAGTCGAGCGGCGGCGCTCCCCGAGTTCTGCTGCTGGCCGGTGATCAGCCATCCGTCCCGTACGGCGAACGGACGGAAGGGCTGGTCTACGATGAAGTTCGTGTCCGACAGCGCCCGCGCCTCCGTCTCGATCCAGAAGGGTTGGAGGCGACGGCCTACGGCGTGGTCGGCGACCTCCTCCTCGCCGTTGGCGAATCCCGTCCAGGACCGTCCCCGCACCAGCAGGTCTCCCGACGTCAGGCGCGCGTCCAACAGCACGCAGGTGGCGTGACAGACCAGCGCCGTGGGCTTGGCGGCTTCGAAGAAGCGCACCACGAGACCGGCGACGTCCTCGTTTCCCCGGAAGGTCACCATCGGCGATTGGCCGCCCACGAGGAACAGCGCGTCGAAGGCATCGACGTCGACGTCGTGGATGGAGGCGGTATCCGCCAGGAGGGCGGTATGCCGCTCGGACCGCTTGAAGCCCAGGCTCAGCAGATCGTCGGCCGCATAGCCGCTCTCGTGTTCGGGGTCGCTGAAGGCGTCCGCTGCGAGGGCCCCACCGTCGGGGCTGCGGATCTCGATGGAGTAGCCTGCCTCGTGGAAGGTCCACCAGGGATGGACGAGCTCGGCCCACCAGAAGCCCACGGGCCACCCCGTGGTGGGGGACGTGGCGGGATTCGCCGCCACCATGAGGATGCGGCGGCCGGGAGAGCCGTGGGACCGGTCGGACATGGGTCGCCTCCAGAGCGGGATCGCGTGGAACTCCACGCTAGCGGCCCTCCGTCAGGATCGGCAGTATCTACATCCAGGACAGGTACTGTCATCCAGGATAGTGGAGTGGCCCATGCCCGGGTTCGAGCACGACGGGTCCAGCTTCAACAACCCCGTGGAGTTGGCCCTGCACGTGGTGGGGGGGAAGTGGAAGATGCCCATCCTGTGGCGGCTGCAGGACCGCACCTGGCGCTTCAATGAACTGCGCCGGAGTCTGAAGCGGGTCACCGACCGCATGCTGGCGCGTCAGCTCCGGGAGCTCGAGCGGGACGGTCTGGTCACGCGGACGGTGCATCCGGTGATCCCTCCGCACGTGGACTACGCCATCACCGACCTGGGCCGCTCGGCGCTGCCGGCCATCCGGGCGCTGCGCGCCTGGGGGGACGCCTACCGGACGGCGCGCACGGATCCAGCGACCGGTCCCGGTGTGCAAGCGGAGAGGGACAGCGGAGGCTGACGTGGGACCATCGATCTCAGCGAAGCTCGAACCATCGGTCGTCGGATGAGACGGAGGGCCGCCGTGCGCCTGCTCGCGGCACCGCTGGTGCTGCCGGGTCTGCGGATGCGCAGGTCGCGCGCCGGCGTGATCGACGTCCGGGACTTCGGCGCGCGCGGCGACGGGGCGGTCGACGACACCGCTGCCGTGATCCGCGCGCTGGGCGCGGCGGCGGAAGGAGACACTCTCTGGTTCCCGGGTCCGGCGGCCTACCTGATCGACGCCGTCGACCTGGGTCGGCATGGCCACGCGGGCCTGACCCTCGCCGGAGATGCGGATGCGCTGCTCCGCAAAGCCCCGACGGGTCGCTTCGGTGGCACCAACACCGAGCACCTGTTCTTCGATGCGCGCTCCGACGGGGCGTCCGACGGGCTGACCGTCCGCGCCCTGGCCTTCGAGCTCTCGGCCGCGGCCGCGCGGCCGGGCGACACGGTCTCCGCGTTCTTCCTGGCCCGGGCCGACGGGCTGCGCTTCGACGCCTGTCGCTTCGTCGACGGGATCGAGGAGGGTCTCAAGCTCTACGCCTGCCGCGACGTGGAGATCGTCGACTGTCACTTCGAGCGCCTGCGCAACGACGGCGTCCAGGTGCACGCGCCCCCGGCCGGGCAGGATGGCTACACCGGTCCTCGCGGCGAACGCGGGTGGCGCAACGTGGTGATCGAACGCTCCACCTTCCGCGCCATCGACGACGGGCTGGGTGGGGTGGAGGGACAGGGCGTGACGTTCAACTCGCGCTCCCCCATGGTGACGTGCACGGGCGCGACGGTCCGGGACTGCCTCTTCGAGCGCTGTGTCCGGGGCATCTGGGCCGAAGTGAACGAGCCGGGTGCACGGGTCCTCGACTTGAGGATCGAGCGCAATCGGGTGCTCGAGTCCGTCACGATCGGGCTGGGTGTGGTCGGCGTCGAAGACGCCGTTCTGGCCCGGAACGAGGTGATCGATCCCGTGGGGGCCGACGCGCGTTCCGATGCGCTGGCCGGGATCGTCGTGAGCGGCTCCTCGGCGCCGCGTCCGCGCTCGCGCCGCGTCGACGTGATCGGCAACCGCATCCTCGACCGTCGGGCGGGGCGTGCCCGCATGCCGGTGGGGATCGTGGTCCGGCAGGCGGACGACGTCCGCCTGCGGGGGAACCAGGTGCAGGGGGCGCGTGAGGAATCGGTGCGGATCGACCGCACCGCCCGGGGAGTGTCGCAGACGCCCTGAGGAATGGGGAGGCGTCTCCGCGTGGCCGAGCCGATGGAGAGACCGCGGGATGGGGCAAGGGTGGCCGGAGTGTGACGAGGACGTGCGCCGCTGGGTCCGGCAGATCGTACGGCACCTCTCCGCCGTGCTCGGGGAGCAGCATGTCGGCACCTACCTGCATGGCTCGCTGGCGAGTGGTTCGTTCCATCCACCCAAGAGCGACGTGGACATGCTGTTCGTGTCGGACGGCCCGTTGGCCGCCGACCGGCGGGAGGCCTTCGCCCGGACCTGCGTGGCGTTGACCCGGGAACGGCCGCTGGTGGGAAGCCTGGAGTGCTCCGTGGTGACCGCCGCGGCCGCCGCCCGACCCGTGCTGGACCTCCCGTACGAAGCGCACTTCGGGGACGAGCTCGTCGACGCGATCCTCGGCGGTCACCTCGACTACGGTGCGCGGCGGACCGATGCCGATCTCGTCGCCCACATCCGCGCGTTGCACGAGTTCGGCGTGTGCCTGTCGGGACCGCCGATCGCAGCCGTCTTCGGGGCGGTCGGACGTGCCGACTTCATGGCGTCCGTCGGCGCCGACCTGCGATGGATCCTCGAGGACGAGCACCTGCTGGAAAGCCCCTTCTACGGCGTGCTCAACGCGTGTCGGGCGCTCTGGCTCTGGAACCGCGCCTCGGAACGCTGGGTCCCCACCAAGGACGAGGCCGGTGTGTGGGCTCTCGGGGTGCTGCCCGCCCCCCTGCGCCCCACCGTCCTGGACGCCCTCGACGCGTATCGTGACGCCGCGCCGGTCCCCGTGGGCGATCGGCGCACCGGCGGACGGAGGTGGGACCGCGCGGCGCTCCTGGCGTTTCGCGACCACATCCGGTCCCTCTGGCCGGAGTGGCGCGGCTCCTGACGCCTATGCGTGTCGGCGCCGGGTCAGCCGCGCCGGTGCCACGCCGCCAGGATCTCCGCCTCCCGGGCGATGAGCGAGCGTTCGCCGGCGACCATGCGCTCCTGGCGCTCCTCCGGCACCGCACCCGACTCCCACCAGTCGTGGATATCCCGGACACTTTCGGCCAGCGGTCGGTACGTGAGGCCGTGGGCGAGTGCGCGGCGGTTGTCGACGCGGGCCGAGCCGGCGTTGTTGCCGACCGGCATGATCCACGGGATGGCGTACGGCACGCCGTGCTCCGTGAGGAACGCGTAGTCGTCGACCGCCACGAACGTGGCCGGTGACGAGAAGGCCGCGTGCGCGCCATGCACGAACGCGTGCATCCCCGTCGGCGACGCCGGACCTACAGCGTTGAAGGTGCCCGCGGACCGGTTCTCGATGAGCCGGACCATCCATTCGGACACGTCGCGCACGTCGATGTACTGGACCGGATCGTCGGGTCGGCCCGGGACCAACACCTCTCCACCGCGGGCCAACCGCACCGGCCAGTAGGTGAAGCGATCGGTGCGGTCCCCGGGCCCCATGATGTAGGTCGGCCGCACGACGATCGTGCGCTCGTCCCCGAACACCCGGCGGGCTTCGAGCTCCGAGTTCGCCTTCATGACGCCGTAGCGGTACTCCCCGCCCGCCTCTTCGTCGATGCCGCCCGGGACCTCGAGCACCAGCGCGGTGTCCTCGGCGATATCGCGGCCGAGGTACGGGTAGTAGACCCCGGTCGACGACGTGTACAGGTAGAGGTCCACGGAGTCGCGCAGCAGCTCCGCGGAGGCGCGCGTCCAGGCGGCGCGCTGTCCCGAGTTGTCGATCACCGCGTCCCACTGTCGCCCGCGCAGGGACGAGAGATCGCTCTCGCGATCCCCGGTCAGCTGCTCGACGTCCCGGAAGAGGCCGCGGTGCACGGAAGGATCCGTGCGCCCGCGGGTGAACGTGGTGACCGAATGCCCCCGCCCCAGGGCATAGGCGATCGTGTGCGGGCCCAGGAAGCCCGTGCCGCCCAGGATGAGGATGCGAAGCGGGTGCGGGCTCGCACCGGCCCGTTCGTCTGTCATGGAGGATCGAGCGCCGAGGGGATCGCCGAGGAGGCCGAGCCCCGCGAGGGCGCTCGCGGAAAGGAAGGTCCGCCTGGTGGTCACGTTGACCTCGGGGCGCGGGAGAGGAGAGGACGACGGCATCGGAGTTGGATGCCGCCGCATCCTGCGCCCGTTGCCGGCGTCCCCGCAACCGGCCCCCGCGGAGCGCGCGACGGTGCCGTGCGCTCCGCGGGGGTGCCCCGGACGCCTCAGTTGCCGAAGAGCCCGGCCGGGTCGACCTGCAGCATCGCCGACAGGAACGAGAAGTTCCATTCGGAGCCCACGCCGTATCCCGCCTCGACCGCCGGCCGGACGCGCCCCAGCCCGTCATAGCGCACGCCGGCCTTCAGACCCAGATACGGGTTGTTCCGGGCGTCGGCGCCGTCGCGTGTGAACCGGCGCAGCCCGGGTCCGCCGCCCGCATAGGGCACCAGGTCTCCTTCGACCGGAAGCGGGAAGAGCAGCGACGCGCTCCCGTCGAGCACGCGGGTGCCCTGCATCCCGCCGATGGAGACGCTCACGGCGGGGTTGAGGACCGTGCCCTCCGGAAGGAGGGGGAGAGGAAGTGGCGGACCGGCAGGGTCCGCGCGCACGTCGCGCGTCACGGCGCTCTCACTGAGCAGGCCGAACAGGAGGGACGCGCCGAGGAAGTCGTACCCTTCGGATCGTCCCGTCATGCATCCGCTCAGCATCAGGGATGCGAGGACCAGGGGCAGCGACTTGCGGATCATGGGATACCTCGGGTGGGAAGGGACGGTTGGGTTCACGTCCCGACGCCGGAAACCGACGGGGAAACGGTCAGGCCCCGCTGCCCCGACGCCATCAGCGCCCCAGGAGGGTCGAGGGGTCGACCTGCAGCATCGCCGACAGGAAGGGGAAGCTCCACTCGGAGCCGAGCCCGTAGCCCGCCTCGACCGCCGGTCGGAAGCGGCCCAGCCCGTCATAGCGCACGCCGGCCTTCAGACCCAGGTATGGGTTGTTCTGGGCGTCGGCGCCGTCGCGCGTGAACCGGCGCAGCCCGGGTCCGCCGCCCGCATAGGGCACCAGGTCCCCTTCGACCGGGAGCGGGAACAGCAGGGATGCACTCCCGTCCAGGACCCGGATGCCCTGCATCCCGCCCACGGAAAGGCTCAGCGCGGGATTGAAGAGGGTTCCGACCAGAAGGTCCGGAACGGGCGCCCGCGGCCCGCTCCGGTCGGTGCGGATCGCGTTGGCGCTGCTGGCCCCGAGCTCGAGCTGCGGGGAGGCGGCCACGAGCGTGAGCCCTTCGGATCGGCCGACTGCGCAGCCGGCCAGGGCCAGCGTGGCCCACAGGGGGATGGTCTTCCGGATCAAGGTGCACCTCGCGCTCCTGGAGGGGACGGACACTCTTCCCCCTACGCAGGAAACGCCGGCCGATGCGATCACCGTCCGTGCGACCTGCCCCGGGCGCGGGCCGGCCCGGATGTGCGAGCGGCCTAGGCGGCGGTACCCGTCCCGGTCCGGGAGCGCGCGCGGGAGCCCGCCTTCTTGCGCCCGAAGCGCAGCGGGAACAGCAGGAAGTACCCGCTGATGCCGAGCACCAGACAGAACAGGCCGGATCCGAAGAGGACGGCGCGCTGCACCTGGCGGTGCGAGAACTCCTCGATGGGCCAGAAGACGTGGGCGCGCATCAGGAACTGGCTGATCCTCGACATCCGGGTGGCGGCGTCCAGGCGCCCGTCCGTAGGCGAGACGGCGTACACGGTCGACGGGCGCGAAGGCTCGTGGAAGACGTGGGCCGGGAAGCCCACGTCGCCCCAATAGGCGAGCGTGCGGCTTTGCAGGCGTTCATAGACGAGCTCCCGGCCCTCCAACCCGTAGCGGGCGCGGACCAGCGCTTCCGCCTCCTCGCGCGTCAGCTCCAACCGGTCTCCCGTGTCGGCGCGTAGGATGCGCCGGCCATTGGACGTGCGCACGTCGTAGACGGGGTATCCGCCCATCACCGTGAGCAGGATGGAGCGCACGTCGGTGCCCTCCGCCATGTCCCGGGTCGCGAGCTGGGCCGCGTCCAGGGGCGAGAAGGCCACACGCCCGACGTCGAGCACCTCCGCGACCGGCTGCTCGGGCACCAGCCCCCGGAGTGCAGGGACGTAGTTCTGCAGCGGGTACCACAGGCCGGTGATGCTGAGAGAGATCAGGAGGGCACCGCCGATCCCGGCGGCCCACCGGTGCCAGGAGATCCAGGTCTTTCGCTTCATGGCGCGAAGGTAGAGCAGAAGGAGAGCGAGGCCAATCCCGGCCCGCCGGTCCCCGTCGCGAGGAGCGTGCCAGCGGGGGGCGTGGGCTCCGCTGCGACCGCCGGGCGCGCGGATCGCCCGACTGGACCGGCCCCCGGGCCAGCGGCGGGCCCTGGCCCCCCACCGCTCACCGGCCGACCTTGGTAGCCCTCGCACGTCGCCGATCCCGGAGGTCTCCAGCCGTGTCCAGCCGCCCCATCCGCCTTCTCGCCGCATGCGCCCTGCTCTGCGCCGGTCCGTTGGCCGCCCAGCAGATCCCGCCGGAGCACTACGCAGCCCTGTCCTGGCGTTTCATCGGGCCCGATGGCAACCGGGCCATCGCGGTGGTGGGCGAGCCCGGGAACCCGGATGTGGTCTACGTCGGCGCGGCCTCGGGCGGCGCCTGGAAGACCGAGGACGCCGGCGTGAGCTGGCGGCCGATCTTCGACGACGTCGACGTCTCGTCCGTCTCGGCGCTGGCGTTGGCGCCGAGCGAGCCGAACGTGGTCTGGCTGGGGACCGGGGAGACCTTCGTGATCCGGCCCGCCCACGCGATGGGGGACGGCGTCTACCGTTCGAACGACGCCGGCGCCACCTGGCGGCACGTCGGGCTGGAACGGACGGGCCGCATCGGACGCATCCGGGTCCACCCGGACGACCCCGAGACGGCCTGGGTGTGCGCTCTCGGTCACGCCTACGGGCCGCAGCCCGAGCGCGGCGTCTACCGCACGACCGATGGTGGAGAGACCTGGCAACAGGTGCTGTTCGTGAGCGAGGACGCCGGCTGCATCGACCTCGACGTCGATCCCGTCGATCCCCGGACGCTGTACGCCTCCTTCTGGGACGTGCAGATCGACACGTGGGGCCTCGACTCGGGCGGGCCCGACAGCGGGGTCTGGCGCTCCAGGGACGGGGGGGAGACCTGGCAACGCCTCGACCACCAGGGAACGGGCTTGCCCGCGGACGCGGACCAGCACATCGGCAAGGTGGCGGTCGCGGTCGCGCCGTCGGACCCGCGGCGTGTGTACGTGCTGACCGAAGAGGCCAGCCCCGGCTTCTACCGCTCCAACGACGCGGGGGAGACGTGGGAGCTGGTGCTGCGCAACCACACGATCAACGAGCGGGCGCCCTACTACACGCGTTTCGGCGTGGATCCGCAGGACCCGGACCGCATCTACTTCACGTCCGTGCGCTTCAGCCTGTCGATCGACGGTGGGAAGTCCCTGGTGGAGAACGCGCCGCGGGGCGGGGGCGATACCCACGACGTCTGGATCGATCCCACCGATCCCGACCGCATCATGGTCGCGGACGATGGCGGGCTCACGATCAGCCTGAACCGCGGCCGGTCCTTCGAGCGGATCGTGCTGCCGATCGCGCAGATGTACCACGTGCACGTCGACGACCGGATCCCGTACAACGTCTACGGCAACCGACAGGACGGGTGGTCCTACCGCGGGCCGTCCAACAGCCGTCAGGGCGCGATCCCGCTGGGCCTGTGGGAGAACGTGGGAGGCTGCGAGTCCGGCTTCTCGATCCCGGTCCCGTCCGACCCGGATGTGGTCTGGTCCGGCTGCTACGATGGTGGACTCGAGCGCTACGACCGACGCACCGGTCAGGTGCGCAGCGTGCGGGTGTGGCCGGAGGCGGCATACGGGTGGGCACCCGCGGACCTGAAGTTCCGGTGGCACTGGACCTTTCCGATGTGGATCTCGCCCCATACCGAGCGCGAGACGGTCTACGTCGGGAGCCAGCATGTGCATCGTACCACCGACGGCGGTGAGAGTTGGGAGATCATCAGCCCCGACCTGACGCGCAACGACAAGAGCCATCAGCAGAGCTCGGGTGGCGTGGCCATCGACAACCTGATGACCTTCGACGGCGCCACGCTCTTCTCCATCGCGGAGTCGCCGCGCACGGAAGGCCTGCTGTGGGTGGGCTCCAACGACGGGCTGATCCACGTCTCGCGCGACGGCGGAGGCACGTGGACGGAGGTGGGACAGAACGTCCCGGGTCTGCCGCAGTGGGCCACGATCTCCAGCATCGAGCCGTCGCGCTACGCGGAAGGGACGGCCTACGTCGCCGTGGACAACCACCAGCAGGCCGACTTCACGCCCCACCTCTACAAGACCGAGGACTTCGGGCGGAGCTGGCGTTCGATCTCCTCGGGCATCCCGGCGTCTCCGCATTCCTTCGTGCACGTGGTGCGCGAGGACCCGAAACGGCAGGGGATGCTCTACGCCGGGACGGACAACGCCGTCTGGTTCTCCCTCGACGACGGCAGCACCTGGAACCGGCTGCGCAACGACATGCCGCCCGCACCGGTGTACTGGCTCACGGTTCAGGAGCGCTTCGACGATCTCGTCGTCGGAACCTACGGCCGCGGTTTCTACATCCTCGACGGCATCGAGCCGCTGCGATCGCTGGACCGCGTGGGCGACCGCTCGCTCGCGCTCTTCACGCTGCGCGACGCCTACCGCTTCAACCCGATCCAGGGCATCAAGTCGGAGAGCTCGTTCGTCACGGGCCGCAATCCTGCGGGCGGGGCCGACCTCAACTTCTGGGCGGGGGAGGGCATGCGCGGTCGGGCGACCCTGACGATCGTGGGTCCCGGCGGCGACACGATCCGCACGCTGCGCACCACCGTACGGCCGGGCGTGAACCGGGTCTGGTGGGACCTGCGGCACGAGCCCACGAAGACGCCCCAGCTGCGCACGCCGCCGCCGGGCATGGAGTGGGTGCCCCTGGGTCCGGACGGCTGGCGTCCCCTGCGCACGTGGGACCTGGACCTGGTGCGGGGTCAGCTCGGTCCCCGGGCGGTGCCCGGTACGTATACCGTGCACGTCCGGGCGGGGGAGCAGGAGAGCTCCGGCCCGCTGACGCTGCTCAAGGACCCGCACTCCACCGCCTCTCTGGCGGACCTGGAGGAGCAGGTGGCCATGTCGCTGGTCCTCAGGGACGAGATCGACCGCATCGTCACGATGATCAACGACCTGGAGTGGACGCGGAAGCAGCTCGACGACGTCCAGACCCGCTTCGCGTCCGACACCACGGCGCGCGCGCTGATCGATGAGGCCGAACGCGCGGAGCGCGCGGCCATCGAGGTCGAGTCGCGGCTCTTCGACATCTACCTGACCGGAGCGCGCGAGGATGCGTTCCGCAATCCGATGAAGCTCTACGGACGCTATAGCGCCCTCGCCCAGGACGTCGGGTACTCCAGCGCCGACTTCAGACCCACCGTGCCGCAGCGCGAGGTGCACGAGGTGCTGCAGGGGCGTCTGGAGGAGGCCGCCGAGCGGTACCGCGCCCTGGTGCAGGGCGGGCTGGAGGCGCTCAACGCGTTGCTGCGGCAGCGCGGTCTGCCGGCCGTCGTCTCGGAGGAGTGACGCTCGCGGGAGCTGCGGTCGTCGGGGGACGGCCGTAGCTCCCGGGCGCGTCCCGGTGCGCTCCGCGCCGGGGCCGGGGGGCTCGGCCCTCGCGCGTCGATGGCCGCCGGGGCGAGATTGTCCCGACACCTCCTGACCGGGACCGCATGCACGAGACTTCGATCCTGGCCACGGTGGTCGTCCTCTTCGGATCGGCCCTCCTGGTCCTGTTGCTGAGCCGCCGGCTCGGCCTCCCGCCCGTCGCGGGCTTCCTGCTCACGGGCACACTGGTGGGACCCGCGGGCCTGGGGCTCATCCCCGACGCCGAGCAGGTCGAGTCGTTCGCCGAGCTGGGCGTCGTCTTCCTGTTGTTCGTGGTGGCGCTCGAGCTCTCCCTCCCGCGCTTGCGGCAGGTGGGCCGCTACCTGGTGGTGGGCGGCACGCTCCAGTTCGTCCTCACGTCGGCGGCCGGATGGGGCATCGCCTGGGCGTTGGGGCTGCCCCCCGGACCGGCCGCAGTGGCCGCGATGGCCGTGGCCATGAGCAGCACCGCGATCGCCCTCAAGGTCCTGTCCGATCGGGGCGAGCTGCAGGCGTCCCATGGTCGGGCGGCCCTGGGCATCCTGCTGTTCCAGGACCTGGTGTTCGTGCCGCTGCTGCTGGTGGTGCCGGTCCTGGGTGGCGTCTCCGACGCCGATGCCGGCGGGAACGCCCTGCTGCGCATCGCGACGGGGTTGGGCATCGTCGGCGTGGCGTTCCTGGTGGGGCGGACCCTGGTGCCGCTGCTCCTGCGTCAGATCGTCGAATCCGGGATCCGTGAGCTCTTCCTGTTGCTGGCGCTGTTCGCCTGTCTCGGCGGGGCGTTGCTCACGGGCGCGCTGGGCTTCTCTCCTGCCCTCGGGGCGTTCCTCGCCGGCCTGCTGATCGCCGACTCCGAGTACCATCATCACGTCCTGAGCGAGACGGGCCCGTTCCGGGACGTCTTCACGAGCCTGTTCTTCATCTCGGTGGGGATGCTCCTCGATCCGCTGCTGGCCTGGGAGAACGCGCCCGCGGTCCTGGGGTTGGCGGTGCTGGCCATCGCTGGAAAGGGCGCGCTGGTGGCGGTCAGCGTCGCCCTGCTGGGCCTGAAGGGCAGGGCGCGCGTCCTGAGCGCCGCCACGCTCGCCCAGGTGGGAGAGTTCGCGTTCGTGTTGTTGGGGGCGGGTGCCGTCTCGGGGCTGGGGGCGGGGCCCTACGCGCTGCTGGTGCCGGCCGCGGTGCTCACCATGCTGCTCTCCCCGCTCGTCATCCACACCGTGGCGGCGCGCTGGGACCCGGGTTCCGGGGGCGGCGAGTCGAGCGGGGAGGCGGAAGCTCCGCGCGCCCGCGTCCTGCTCGGCGGCTACGGGCTCAACAACCAGAACCTCCTGCGCGTATTGCGCTCGGCCTCCGTGCCCACGGTGGTCGTGGATCTGGACGGCCGCACCGCCGCGCGGGCTGCGGGCGAGCACACCCACGTGGTGTTCGGCGACGTGACCCGCGCGGACGCCCTCCTGCACGCGGGCATCCGCACGGTGGACGTGGCGGTCTTCGCGCTGTCGGATCCCGTGGCGTCCGTGCTGGCGGTGCGGACGGCACGGCGGCTCAACCCCGGCGTCGTCGTGATCGCACGCGCGTCCCGGGTCACGGAGATCCAGGAGCTTACCCGCGCCGGGGCCGACGAAGTGGTCGCGGAGGAGTTCGAGACCTCCATCGAGATCGTCACCCGGCTGCTCCGCCGTCTGCACGTCCCGGGCAACGTCATCCGCGCCGAGGCCCGTCTCCTGCGCGCCGATGCCTACGAGATGCTCCGGCGCGTGGAGGGCGAGGTGGGGCTGACGGATCGTCTCGCACGCGCGCTCGCGGCCGGAACCACGGACACGGTGGCGCTTCCGCCCGAGAGCCCGGCGCTGGGCCAGAGTCTCGGCGCGCTGCAGTTGCGCAGCCGCGCCGGCGCCACGGTGGTCTCGGTGGTGCGGGACGGGAAGGCGCACGCCAACCCGTCCGTGGAGTGGGTCTTCGCAGCGGACGACATCCTGTTCCTGCTGGGAAGCCACGAGCAGATCCAGGCCGCGCTGGCGTTGCTCGATCCGGCATCGGTGGACGCGTAACCCCGCGCGGGCGTCCTCCACGCGCGGCGCCCGGTCCCCTCCGCCCTATGGCTGCGTGTCCGCACCGTCCCAGATGGACGTCAGCTCCGCGATCGTGGTGCGACCCCGATCGAGCACGTACCAGCGGCGCTGCTCGCGGCGCCGTTCGTCCGGCATGCGACGCTGGCCGTCGCCGAGGACCCAGGTCTGCAGCGGGCGCGGGCGCGGGCCCCACCAGCCCAGCTCGCGCCCGGCCCCGTCCAGCACGATGACGACCGGGATGGACCGGCTGCGTCCGTCCGTCAGGTAGCGGTCCATCAGCTCCGGCCAGGCGTCCCGTCCCAGCACCCGCAGCTCCATGCCCAGGCGGTCGGCCATCCGGGCCACGACCGGTAGCGTGTTCACCGCATCCCCGCACCAGTCCTCCGCGATCGCGAGCAGCCGCAGATCGGGTCGGGCCGGCGCCTCCGCCAGGCTCTCCGGCAGCCGCACGCGGGCGTGGATGTCGTGCCAGAGCTGACGGTTCTTGACCGTCGCGTCCAGGAACTCCTCGAAGGGGCGGGCGAGCTCGAACCACTCGTCCAGGCTCTTTGCGACCACGCGTTCCACGGTACCGCTCGGCTCCTGCTCCAGGGTGAAGGAAACCCGGTTCCCCAACCACGAAGCAGGCGGCCAGGTTCCCCCCCGGCCCGCAGGGGCGCGAGCGCGGACGCGGCGCTATGTTGGCGCCCGGCCGGTTCGATCCGGGCCCATCGCCCCTCCAATCCGCTCCCGTCCATGCGTCGACGTCACGCCTCGTTGCTTCCGCTCGTGTTGACCGCGCTCCCGGTGCCGACCTCGCTGGTCGCCCAGGAGCCCGTGCTCTGGGGGAGTGGACCGGACCCCGTGTTCTCCACGTTCTCGATCGCCGCGGTCGATCCCCGCACCGGAGAGAGCGGGGTGGCGGTCACGACGCGCGTGCCGTGCGTGGGCAACGGCGTGCCCTGGGTGCGGGCGGGGGTCGGGGCCGTGGCCACGCAGGCCAACACGAGGACCGAATACGGGAACGAGCTGCTGGATCTGCTGGCGCAGGGACTCAGCCCGGAAGAGGCGCTGACGCGGGCGGTGGCGGGCGACGAAGGGCGCGACCGCCGCCAGGTCGGTGTGGTGGATCTCCAGGGGCGCACCGCCCAGCACACCGGCTCGGGCGCCAACGACTGGAAGGGACACCGCTCCGGCCCCAACTACGCCACGCAGGGCAACCTGCTCGTCGGCCCCGAGGTGCTGGAGGCCGTGGCGCGCACGTTCGAGGCCAGCGCGGGGAGCCCACGCCACCTGGCCGATCGCCTCATCGAAGCCCTGGCCGCCGGACACGCCCAGGGCGGGGACGCACGCGTGGGCCGCAAGCAGTCGGCGGCGGTGATCGTGGCCGATCCCCGGCCGGGGCGGTCACGCCGCAGTGACGGCGTCACGGCGCACATCAACGTGTGTGAGCACCCCGAGCCGGTCGGCGAGCTGCGCCGGATCTACGACACCATCAGCCAGACCTTGGGGTTCCGGGTGCTGGAGCAGGTCAGCGGCAACGACATCTGGCAGCTGAAGGTGATGCTGCACGAGCTCGGGTACCTGCAGGGGGCGGCGCCCGAGCTGGACGACGCGGGACGCCTCTACGACGAAGCGGCCGTCGCGGCGGTGGAGCGCTTCCGGGCCGACGCGGGACTCAACACCGCGGCATCGGGATCGCCGGCCGGACTGGTGGACGGACCGGCGGTGGAGGCGCTGTGGGCCGCGCTCGAAGCGCGCGGGCGCGCGGACGCCGTACGGGAGCGCCTGCTGGAGGTGACGGCGGTCCGACGCTGACCCGTTCCGACGCGGGGCGGGTCCTATTCGGAGTCGACGCGCTTCCCCTCGACCGCGTCGACGAGCCGGTCGAACTGCCGCTCCGTGCTCCACAGCCGGAGCACCTCGGGAGAGCCCACCGCGACCTCGGGCCCCCGGGCGCGCTCGAGCGCGGCTCCCAGCGCGGTGGCCCAGGCTTCGGGGGTGTCCTCCGTCAGGAGGATGTGCCCACCGGCGCGACGGAGGAGACGGGCCGACTCCCCCTCGTCGTCCACCAGCGCGATGATCGGCTTCCGGGTGCCCAGATACTCGTAGAGCTTGTTCGGGACCTGCGCGGGTTGACCGAGCGCCAGCAGGATGGGGAAGTCCGCGTCGGCGAGCGTGCGTAGCGCCTCCTCCCGCGCCTGCCAGGGCTCGAAGGACGTCTCGCCCGCCACGCCCAGGCCACGGGCGACCTGCCGCAGATCCTCCTGGTGCCGCTCCGACCCCACGCCGACGAAGCGGACCCGCAGTGCGGAAGGCTCGGTCTCACGCGCGACCACGCGCCCCAGGCCCTCCAGGAGCGCCTGCGCCGAGCGCGAGCCGTACAGCGTCCCCAGGTGGAGCAGGCAGGGTCGGCGTCGCGGCGACGTCGCGCCCTCCGCGATCTGGTCGATGCCGTTGCGCACGAGGAGGAGCCTCGACGCGCTGGCGGGTCCGTACCGTTCGGCCATCTCCTCCAGCAGGCGGCGGGTGCCCACGACGACGCGGTCCGCGGAACGGACCACCAGCGCCTCCATCCGGCGCTCCATCCGGTCGGTCCACTCCGTGCGCGGCTTGAGGTTGACCGGGTTGTTGGTCCACGGATCGCGGAACTCCGCGATCCAGGGCACCCCGGTCAGGCGGTGGAGGACCCAGGCGGCCAGGTGGCTCGAGAAGGGCGGAGCCGTGCTGTAGAGGACGTCGAAGGCATGCCGGCCCAGCGCGAGGCCGTGGACGGCCGCAGCGAGCCCGAACCCCTGCTCGTCGTCCGGCAGGAAGAGCAGCGATCGTCCCAGGTGCCGCGGTCCCCGACCCTGACGCTTCTCCGGCGGCGTGCCGCGCACGGCCGGGCCGAGGTCATGCTCGCCGTTCCCGGCGCGCCCCAGCCGGGTCCGGAGCCGGATCCACAGGAAGCGGGGGCTCCGGGGGTAGCGGATGGCGCGAACGTCCAGGTCGGCCGTCCGCAGCCGCATGCCCCGCTCCCCCTCGACGGCAGGCGCCGTGAGCACCGTGACGTGGTGGCCGCGGGCCACCAGGGCCTGGGCGATCTTCTCGGCCCGCATCGATCCCGAGGCCGGAAACGGGGGATAGGCATGTGCGAGGAGGAGGACACGCAGTCGCGCGCCCGCCGCCTCCTGGGCGGACCGCCCACCGCTGGGGCCGGCCCATGCGCCAGGCGCGGCCAACTCCAATGTCGGTGGGTTGCCCCGTTCGGTGTCGATCACGCGACCGTTCCGCCTCTCTGGCGCTCGGGTGCTCAGGGTGACCACGGTGTTGTCACGGGGGTAGCTCGAAGCTAAGTGCAAGTCCTGCGCCGTTGAAAGGCCCGGGTCCGGCAGAGGCCGGGGGGGCCCGGCGGCGGACAACCCCCGGGCGCGGCGGACGCATCGGAAGCCGGCACAGTCGACTCTCCAGGAGGCTCAGCATGAGGATGGTGACGAGGGCGGCGATCCTGTCCGGTGTGGCGCTCGCGGTGACCGGGGTGGAGGCCAGCGGACAGGCGGTTCCCCGCCTGGTGCGCGAGGCCCGCTTCGCCGAGGGCTTCGGACTGGTCAACCGCGCCCGCGAGCTGCCGGACGGGCGGGTGCTCGTGGCCGACCCCCTGTCGAAGACCCTGCAGGTCGTCGATTTCGCCTCCGGTCGCAGCGAAGCCATCGGGCGCGAAGGCCAGGGGCCGGAGGAGTACCGGCAACCGGACGCGGTCCACGCGCTGCCGGGAGGACGCACCCTGCTGGTCGACCTCGGGAACGCGCGTCTGACCGAGCTCGGTCCCGATCTCTCGTTCGGGCGGACCCATCCGCTGGCCACGGGGAGCCCCGGCCCGGGCGGGAACTTCGAGCCGCGCCTCCCCGCCGCCGTGGATGGCGAGGGCCGCGTCTACTACCAGGCGATGGGGATGTCGCCCGGTGGGCAGCTGCCCACCCACGCGCAGGTCAAGCGCTGGGATCTGACCACCGGCGCCGTCGAGGTGGTGGGCGAGGTGGCCCTCCCCGACCGCGAGGACCGCGTCTCCGGCGGGCCCAACAACCAGCAGCGACAGATCCGGCAGATCCCGCTGGCCGCCGCCGACGGGTGGGCGGTCGCCCGGGACGGCCGGGTCGCCTTCGTGCGCTCCGGCTCGACCTGGCACGTGGAGTGGGTCGGCGCGGGCGCGGGGCCGGTGACGGGGCCCCCCGTGCGCTACCAGCCGGTCCGCATCGGGACGGCGGAGAAGCGCGAGTGGGTCGAAACGGCCGCGCAGCGCGGCGGCGGTGTGGGCATCTCCGTGGAGATGGACAACGGCAGCGTCCGGACCAGCTTTGCGCGCGGCGGGGGCAGCCGTAGCGCGATCGACGACTACACGTGGCCGGAGACCAAGCCGGCCTTCGAGCCCGGCGACATCCAGGTGGACCCCCAGGGACGCGTGTGGGTGCGGCTGCACCGCGAGGCGGGCGAGGCCCCCCTGTACGCGATCGTCGATGCGAACGGCCGGCCTCTGGGCGAGGTGGAGCTGGAGCCGGACCGGCGACTCATCGGGTTCGGGGACGGCACGGCCTACGTGGTGCACGTCGACGACATGGACCTGCAGTACCTGGAGCGCTACCGGCTCGAGGGGTAGCCGGTCCGCGCTCTGCGGGGGCCGACCGGTCCGCGACCCGCGGGCAGGTCCACCGCCCGCCCGGACCCACGCGTCTCGACCGCGGGGCGGTGCGCCCTATCTTGTGGGGTGCACCGCCTCGCCGTCGCCGCGCTCGTGGCCCCGCTCCTGGGGTCCGTCCCCCTCGCGGCCCAGGAGCCGTTCGTCGGACCCCTGGGCGTGAGCGAGCGCAATCCCTTCTATGAGCTCTTCTATGTCCCCGTGCTCGAGACGGCGGACGTGCTTCCGGCCGGGGCGCTGCGCCTGGACGTGACCCACGCCTACTCGAACATCTTCGAGTGGGGCGAGAGCGACGCGGCCGAGCAGTACTTCGATCTCGAACGCCTGACGAGCACGTGGACCCTCCGGCACGCCCTGGGGTCGGCCTGGGAGATCGGCGGCCGCATGTCCGTGCAGGCGTCATGGGGCGGGTTCCTCGATCCGCTGGTCGAGGGGCTCCACGACGCATTCGGCCTTCCCAACGGCGATCGCGAACGGGTGCGACAGAACCAGTACGGCGTGGAGCTGCGCGACCGTCGGGGCGATCTCGTCTATCGCGCGCCCCGGCGCACGATCTCGTTCGAGGATCCGCAGGTGTTCGTGAAATGGGGAGCGCGCCGCAGCGACCGGGGAGCGCTGTCGGTGCGCGCCACGACCGAGCTGCCCCTCGGTCAGGACGGTACCGGCACGGGCCGGGCGGACGCGGCGCTCGAGGTGCTGGCGCGGCGCTCCTGGACCCGGTGGCACCTGCACGGCATGGCGGGGGTGACCACGGTCAACGCACCGGAATGGGCGCGTCCCTGGGCCCACCGCGCCGCGACGTACCTGGCGCTGGCGACGGAGCGGACGTTCGGGCCCACTTCGCTGCTGGCGCAGTGGGCGCTGTCGACCCCCTATCTGGGAGACACGGGCATCGACGAGCTGGACGACCTGCCGTCGCTGCTCACGGTCGCCGTCGCCGGACAGCGCCGGGCGTGGCGGTGGGCGCTCGGATTCGTGGAGGACGTGCCCCCCAACGGTCCATCCGTGGACTTCACCGTTCACCTGCAGCTCTGGCGCGCCTGGCCGTAGCCGCCGCCACCGGAGGATTCCGTGCGACCCGTGTTGTTCCGCTTTCCCGACGGTTTGCCGCTCATCGGCGGCGCCGAGGTGCAGTCCTTCGGCATCCTGCTCTTCCTCTCCTTCATCGCCGCGGGGATCGTGGCGCGGCGCGAGCTGGATCGGCTGGGAGAGGATGGAGAACGGATGAGCGACCTGGTCTTCTGGGCGCTCATCGGCGGGATCGTGGGGGGCAAGCTCTACTTCGTGCTGACCAACCCGGGCATGCTGGCGGGGGGCGCCGGCGCGCTGTTGTCCGGGACGGGCTTCACCTGGTACGGCGGCTTCATCCTGGCCAGCGCGATGGTGTGGGTCTACATGCGCCGGCACGGGATGGACGTGGGGAAGACGTTCGACGCCATCGCGCTGGGCCTCCCCGTCGGCATCGCGGTGGGTCGGTTCGGGTGCTTCATGGCGGGCGACGACTACGGGCGCCCGACCGGCTCCTGGGTCGGTGTGGCGTTCCCCGAAGGTGCACCTCCGACCACCGTGGGCGTGTTGCGGGACCGCTATGGCGTCGACGTGGATCCGGAGCTGATCGCCCGCTTCGGCGACGTGATCCCGGTGCATCCCACGCAGCTCTACGAGATCGGCACCTCCTTCCTGATCCTGCTGGTCCTGCTCCGTCTGCGCCACGTCCCGCACAAGCCGGGGTGGGTCTTCGGCGCCTGGCTGGGGCTCTACGCCGTCAATCGCTTCCTGCTCGAGATCGTGCGGCTGAAGGGGGATCGCTTCCTGTTCGGCGTATTCTCGCAGGCGCAGGTCATCTCGGTGGTGCTGCTCGCGCTCTCGCTCTGGATGGTGACACGGCTCCGGGGCGCGCCGGCGCGACGCTGAGCGGGCGGGCGGGCGACACGGCCCGGCCCGCGGCGGGTCCGGTCCGCCGCGCCCCGGGTTGCGCCGGCTCCCCCCACGCCGGATGCTCGGGTGCATCCACGTCCTCCACCGGAGCGTCCCCATGATCCGTCTCCCGCTGGCCGCGGCCGCACTCCTGCTCGCCGCCGCCCCCGTATCCGCCCAGGGCCTCAAGGTCCACATCTCCGCCGACCTCGAGGGGATCACGGGGGTCGTCACGGGAGAGCAGCTCGGACCCGGCGGCTTCGAGTACGGACGCTTCCGCGAGTTCATGACGGACGAGGTCAACGCCGCCATCGAGGGCGCGCGGGCCGCGGGCGCCACCGAGATCGTGGTGGCGGACTCCCACGGCAACGGCCAGAACCTCCTCATCGAGCGGTTGCCGGAGGACGTGCTGCTGGTGCGCGCCTGGCCGCGTCCGCTCGGCATGATGGAAGGCATCGACTCGACGTTCGACGCCGCGGTCTTCATCGGCTACCACGCCAGCACCACCAATCCCGAAGGCGTGAGGGCGCATACGCTATCCAGCGCCAACCTCACGGCGGTGCGGCTGAACGGCATCGAGATGCCCGAGGCCGGTCTGAACGCCGCCGTCGCCGGCCACTTCGGTGTGCCCGTCGTGGCGATCTCCGGCGACGACGCCATCGTGGCCGAAGCCGAGCGCCTGCTCGGCACGATCGACGGGGCCGTCGTCAAGCAGGCGCTCGGCTTCCACTCGGCCGTGACCGTCATGCCGGCGGTCGGGCGCGAGCGCATCCGGGCGGCGGTGGAAGCGGGGGTGCGCGCCCACGCTGCGCGGCGCGCCTACCGGCTGGAGGGTCCCCTCCAGCTGGAGGTGGCCTTCAAGCACTACCAGCAGGCGCAGGTGCTGGCCTACCTGCCCTTCGTGGAGCTGGTCGACGCGCACACCATCCGCATGCAGGCGGACTCCATGGTGGAGATCTCCCGCTTCCTGCAGTTCATCTCGCACTACCAGCCGGGACTGGCGCCCTGAGCGGGCACGTCCCGGAGGCTGGGGTCACAGCGACAGGAGCGCGACCTCGTAGCCGATGAGCGCCGTGTAGAACAGCAGGATCCCGTGGAGGATGCCCCGCACCGGCACGAAGCGCAGCACGGAGCTCTGGTTGCAGGCCACGAGGATGAGCAGCGCAAACCCGGTCAGCAGGACCTTGAAGTTCGCGAAGAGCTGGATGTCGAGCTCCATGAGCGCGCGCATCACGGGGTTGGCCTCGCGCACGACACCGCGGGCGATCAGCTCCAGCGTGAAGATCGCGTCCAGGGTGCTGAGCGCCATCACGACGATCGTCACCACCAGGAACCACGGATGGTGCCAGTCGAGACCGGTCGCGGCGGCGTCGCCGACGCGACGCCCGTTCCTGCGTCGGCCTTTGAGCGCCCAACGCCAATCGGAGAACAGGACGTGGGCCTGTCGGCGGTCCGCGCGTCGACGCTCCATGGGCCTCTCCTGACGGGTCGGATCGGGATGCTGGTCCGGCTCGATGGGCAGGGCGTATGCCAGGAGCCGACTCAGGGCGAGGATGACACGTCCAACCACCGTCGGACAAGGACTTCGCCTGCCCGGGCATACACCTTGGCGGGGTAGAGGTGGCAGTCGGATGTGTTGCGTCCGCGCACACATCCGTTGTAGCGCAGAAGCGCCCGCTCCATGTCCCCGCCGGAGCGGTCGACGAGGGTCCGCAGCAGGCGGGCGCCGTGGCACAGGTTGGTGGCGATGTCCTCCAGATCGGAACCCGGGCAGCCCCAGCGCCCGGCGTGGAACGGCATCACCTGCAGCAGGCCGACCGCCCCGACCGGGCTCCGGGCGGCAGGGTCCAACCACGGATTCTCCACCAACAGGACGGCCGTCAGGAGGCGGGGATCGAGTCCGGCGTCGCGTCCGGCGCCCACCAGGGCCAGCGCCAGCGTGCGCACGAACGCGGAATCGTCCGAGAACGTCGCGAGCATCGTGGTGAGCGGCTCCACCTCGGCTCGATAGACGGAGTCCGCGCGCTCGATCCCGGATCGGAGACGCTCCACACGCTCATGGAGCTCCGAGCGTTCGGGCTGCGCTCCCGCAGGGGAGACATCCGGTGGGGGCCGGGTCGCCGCGAGCAACAGGGCCGGAACCAGGAGAAGCGTCGCGTTGCGCACGGGGGGTCGCTCCCGTCGGGGTAGGGCCGGAGGCGGAGGCGCCTCCCTGCCATCCTGGAGGGCGACGTCGCCCGCCCGCGGCGGACAGGCCGGACGACGTAGATGCGGACGCACGATGCCGTAGGAACGGCGCGAAGCCCTGGCGGCGGCGGATCGGCGGGCCTTCTATTGCACCCGGACGCCGCACGCTCCACGGACCCGCCCGAGAGAGGTTCACGCCATGCTCCGCCGCGCCGTTTCCCTGCTCGCTGCCGTGCTGGGCACGGCTCCGGGTGCCCTGCAGGCCCAGACTGCGCCTCGACCCATGACCGTCGTGGACCTGATCGAGTTGTCCTCCCTGGGCGACGCGGATCTCGCGCCGGATGGAGCGCGGATCGCGTTCGTACGCAGCGAGGCGGACTGGGAGCGCAACGAAACGGTGCAGCACGTCTGGTGGGTGCCCGTCGCGGGTGGCGAGGCCGTACAGCTCACCAACGGGGAGAAGGGCGAGACGAGCCCGCGCTGGTCGCCGGACGGCGCTACGCTCGCCTTCCTGGCCGAGCGCCCCGGGCGCGAGGGCCAGGAGATCTGGCTCATCGGCGCGCGCGGCGGCGAGGCCTGGCCGCTGACGGATCATCCCACGGCCCCGGCCGATCCCCGCTGGTCGCCCGATGGCCGCTGGGTCTGGTTCCTGGCGCCCGATCCCCGCACGGACGAGCTGCAGGAGCGACTGGACGAGCTCGACGACGTCTACGCGTACGACGAGAACTACGAGGAGCGGCACCTGTGGCGGGTGCCGGTGGACGGCGGGGCCCCCGAGCGCATGACCGACGGGGACGGCTCCATCATCGGGTATGCGCTGTCGCGCGACGGGTCGCGCGTCGTCCTGCATCGCGCGCCTTCGCCGCTCTACGACAACGCCGACGAAGCCGACGTGTGGGTGTTGGACGTGGCCAGCGGCGCTTCGACGCGCCTGACCGACAACGACGTCACCGAAGCGGGCGCGGAGCTGTCGCCGGACGGCAGAACCGTGCTCTTCCGGTCCGACTCCAACGAGCGGCTCGAGACCTACTACAACGACAAGATCTTCCTCGTCCCGGCGCAGGGGGGCACCCCCCGGGTGCTGATGCCCGACCTCCCCTACGAGGTCACCGACGCCACCTGGTCGGCGGACGGGGCCAGCATCTGGTTCGTGGCCAACACCGGCGTGCGCACCGAGCTGTTCCGCGTCGGCGTTTCCGACGGTCGTTGGACGCAGGTCACCAGGGGTGACCATACCCTGGGGTCGTGGGACTACGCCCCGGCCGTGGACCGCCACGTGTTCGGACTGAACACCGCCACGAACAACGGCGATCTCTGGGTCCTGGACACCGGAGGGCGCGCGACGCCGACCCCTCGACAGGTCACGCACGTCTTCGACGATCTCGCCACCCGCTTCGCCCTTCCACGGCAGGAGGCCATCACCTGGACCGGCGAGGACGGGGTCGAGGTGGAGGGGCTGCTCTTCTATCCGCTCGAGTGGCGGGAGGGGCAGCGCTATCCCCTGGTGGTGCAGACCCACGGCGGGCCGGCCGCGTCCGACAAGTTCGGCTTCGGCAACGCGCACAACTACACACACAAGCTGACCGCGCTCGGCTACTTCGTCTTCAAGCCCAACTATCGCGGGAGCACCGGATACGGAGACGACTTCCTCCGCAACATGGTGGGGCACTACTTCGACCAGGCCCACCTGGACGTGATGGCGGGCGTCGACCACCTCATCGCGGAGGGTCTGGTGGATGGCGAGCGCATGGCCAAGATGGGTTGGAGCGCCGGTGGCCACATGACCAACAAGATCATCACCGTCACCGACCGCTTCCGTGCCGCATCCTCCGGCGCGGGTGCCGCGAACTGGGTGTCCATGTATGCGCAATCGGACGTCCGCACCTACCGGACGCCGTGGTTCGGTGGCACGCCCTGGCAGAAGGACGCGCCGGTGGAGCGCTACTGGGAGGATTCGCCGCTCAAGGACGTGGCCAACGTCACCACTCCGACGCTGTTCCTGGTCGGGGAGGAGGATGCCCGCGTGCCCATGCCCCAATCCGTGGAGATGTACCGCGGCCTCAAGAGCAACGATGTGCCCACGCACCTGTACGTGGCTCCCCGCGAAGGCCACGGATGGCAGGAGCTCCGCCATCGTCTGTTCAAGGCGAACGTGGAGCTGGACTGGTTCGAGCGTTGGGTGCGCGAACGCGACTACACGTGGGAGGAGGTTCCTACGCCCGCGCGTGCGGTGAGCGAGGACGGTCAGGACGCATGAGCCGTCCCCGCGCCGGCTCAGCCGGCGCGGGACCCGTCCGGGATGGGGCCTTCGGGGACGGCGAAGCGCGGCGTGACGCCATCTGCGTGTCCGAGATCGAACAGCATGCCCTCGGAGACCTCCCCGGCCATGGGACGGGGCTCGAGGTTGACCACGAACAGGGTCTGGACGCCTTCGAGCGCCTTGAGGTCGGGACGCTCCTTCTTCATCCCCGAGAGGATGATGCGGGTGTGATCCCCGAAGTCCACGCGGAGCCGGAGCAGCTTCGCGGAGCCCTCGACCTCGGTCACCTCCGCGATGGTGCCGACGCGGATGTCGAGCTTCTGGAAGTCGTCGAACGTGATCGTCGGCTTGATGGGAGCGGGTTGCATCAGCGGATCCTCGCGGAGCGGTTGCCGAACACGGTGTAGTGGGTGACGCGGCCCTGGCCGTCGCGGTGGAAGATCACGTCCTCCCCGCGTTCGCCGTCGTCGCGGATCCGGTAGAACGTGTCGCCGGCGTCGTGGCGCAGGCGCGTCAACGCGCGCAGCGGTTGGTCGGTCGGCAGGGACAGGAACGCCAGGCCGCCCTTCCACCGCACCACGGCGGTCTCCGAGCCCCAGGGCTGGGCCGAATAGGTGCCGACATACGGCGTCAGATCGAGCGTCGGCTCCGACTCGGCGCTCGGTGCTTCCTCGCCTTCCCCCGCGGCCGCTGTCCGGATCGCCTCGGCCACCAGGTCGTACATGCCGTTGGTGTAGGTCCCTGCGTTCACCATCGCGTTCGCCATGAACACGGTCGCGATGCGATCGTCGTTCTGCATGGTGAGCTGGCTGCGGAACCCGGGGCAGCTTCCCCCGTGCCCGACGAACGTGCGCTCGCCCCGGCGCGAGATGCTGAAGCCCAGGCCCCAGAACGTGTTCCACGCCGGATCCACGTAGTGCACGCGCTGCATCTCGGCGAGCGTGTGGGCGCTCAGGACCTCGCGGCGCTCCCCGGTCAGCCGGAACTGCCAGGAGGCGAAGCGCGCCAGGTCCTCCGCGGTGCTGGCGAAGCCGGCGGCCGGCGCGATCCCGCGGGTCTGGAAGGGCGCCACCTCGTGCCGGGTGCCGTCCCGGGTCGGCGCGCCATAGCCAGTGGCCAGCCGGCCCCCCTCGTGCTGCGCGGGGATCTCCGGGTGCGTGTCGTGCAGGCCCAGGGGCGCCAGGATCTCGCTCTCCACGTAGTCGGCGTACGGCCGCCCGGACACCGCCGCCACGATCTCCCCCGCCAGCGTCAGACCCAGATTGGAGTACTGGAAGTACTTCCACGGGGGGTACAGCGTCTCCTGCTCGGCCAGTCCGTCCACGATCTCGTCGTGCGTCGGGAACGTGAAGTCGGGCTCGCTCCAGTACGGGTGGTTGGACTCGCGCGGCAGCCCGGCCGAATGGGTCAGGACGCCTTCGACCGTGATCGGTGCCGCCCCCTCGTAGCGCTGCGCGAGGGTGAACCAGGGCAGGTGCTTCTGCACCGGGTCGCGCAGGTCCAGGAGGCCGCGATCGCGCAGCTGCAGCACGGCCACGGACGTGAAGAGCTTGGAGATGGAGCAGATGCTGTAGAGCGTGGCGGCGGTCGCTGCCTCGCCGCGCTGCGGGTGGGCCATCCCCATCGCGCCGCTCCAGACCAGCTCCTGGTCGTGGACCACGGCCGCCGAGAACCCGGGGATCTGCTCGTAGGCCCGCTGGGCGTCGAGCCAGGTCGTGACCACGGCCAGTGCCTCCGAGACCCGGGGATCCCGGGCGACGTCCTGCGCGGACGCGGCGGACGTCGCGAGCGGGACCACGCCGAGCACGAGCGCGTGGAAGAGGGAGGTGCGGGTCATGGGAGCTCCGGGGTTCGCGGTGGAGGGAGCAACATGCGCCCGCGCCGGCCGGCGGGTCCAGTCGCCGGGCGCGCGCGCGGGTGCCGCGGGGCGGGCCGCGTGCTATCGTCCCAGCGGCCCGACCGTGGGCCGGTCGCGAGTCCCCCTGTCCGGAGGCCCTCATGGACGCTCGCTGTGTCCGGTGGCGGTGGTGCGCCCCGCTACTCGCGCTGTGCGTCCTCCCGCCGCCTCTCACGGGACAGGAGCCGGGCACGTTCGCCGGGATCCGCGAGGGACTGCCCACCGGTAGCGCGGCCATCGCGTCCACGGGTCTGGTCCTCGCCTGGGACATGGAGACGCGGACGGCGGATGGGCGACTGCGGGACTTCAGCGGACGCGGCCACCACGGCGAGCTCGGCGTCACGACCCCGGTGGCGGGTCTGCTGGGCGGTGCGCTCGCCTTCGCGCGTGTCGCGGAGCGCGTCCACGTCGCGGAGCACGCCGACCTCGACCTGGAGGGACCGCTCACGATCGCGGCCTGGATGCGGGTCGACTCGTTGGGGCTTCATCAGCACGTGCTGGCCTGCGACGACGTCTGGGCCTTCTGGATCACCCCCGACGACCGCTACCGCCTGGGTGACACCCGGGGCGGGGGCGTATCCACCGCGCCCGGGACCGTGCGCCGCGGTCGCTGGAGCTCCGTGGTCGTCGTGCTCGACGGGACGGCCGGCGACCCCATCGACACCGATCTGGTGCGGATCTGGGTGGATGGCCGACCCGCACCGGCGGACACCCACCTGCGGAGCGCCGCGGCCGCCGAAGGGGGGCGCTGGAACCCGGGCGATCTCCACCGCACGGATGCGTGCTATGCCGGCTTCGAGTCCCACCAAGGCAACGAAGCGCACCAGTCGATGCCGTTCGTGGGTGCCCTGGACGAGGTGCTGGTGTTCGAGCGCGCCTGGACGGAGCAGGAGATCGTCGCCTTCTCCGCGCGCTTCGGCGCCGAGGAGCGGGCCGTGCTGGACGTGGCCGAGCGCTTCTTCGCGGCGATGGCGGCCCGCGACACCACGCGGCTGGCGCCGCTCTCCCACCCCGCCCTGACGCTCGTCGCCACCAGCGCGGTCGGGGATTCGACGGTCGCGCGGGCGTCCGACCGCGCCACGTTCTTCCGGCAGATCGCCGGAGCCGACCGGGTCCCGATCGAGCGTTTGTGGGACGCCCGGGTGCAGGTCCGGGAGGGCATCGCCACCGTATGGGCTCCCTACGATCTGTACTGGGACTCGACCTTCAGTCATTGCGGGATCGACGCGTTCCAGATGGTCCGCACCGGGCGCCGCTGGCAGGTGACCTCGATCGTCTATACCGTTGAACGGCCCCCGGCCCGGTGTGAGACCCACCCGGACGGGCCCCCGTGACGGTGGACGAACCTCCCGTCCGGATCCGCCTCCCGCGCAGGTCCCGGTCCATGCAGGCCCTGATCGTCACCCAGGCTCGCTCGCTCCGCGCCTTGCCATCCGCAGGCGTCTGAACCGTGGTCTCCCGCACGGCAGGCTACGCGCTCAATGCTGCGCTCCACATCGCCCGACAGGAGGGCCCGGTCCCCGCTGGGGTGGTGGCCGAATCGCTCGGCGTGCCGGGCACCTATCTCGCAAAGATCCTGAACACACTCGCGCGCCAGGGCGTGCTGGTCTCCGAGCGCGGCCGCCATGGCGGCTTCCGGCTGGCGCGGCCGGCGGACCAGATCCGGTTGCTCGAGGTCGTGGAGCGCTTCGACGAGATGGGGAGCACGCGCCAGTGTCTCCTGGGGCGCGGGACCTGTTCGGAGGTCGGAAGCTGCCCCGCCCACACCGCCTGGCGCGAAGCCAGCGCGCCGGTCTTCCGCTTCTTCGAGAAGCACTCGCTCGCGGACCTGCTCTAGACGCTCCTCAGGTCGCCGGTGGTCCAGGCCCCGGGGCCCGCACGGGGCGGACCGCGGCGCTCGGCCTCGCTCAGAGATCCATCCGCTCGAAGCGGCGCAGGGCCAGCGCCACCGGCAGGGCGATCCAGGCGAGCAGGGCACCCACGGCCACGGCCACGCCCACCGCGCTGCCGAAGAAGCGCTGGAAGACGGCGCCCGTGTACCCCGTGAGCGCCGAGGCGTCGAGGGCCAGCAGGGCCAGCACGCGGGCCAGATCCACCGGGTTGAGGATCATGGCCAGCAGCAGGGGCCGCTCCAGCGGCCAGGCCGCGAAGGTATGCGCACCCAGGAGGACGGCCCCGTCGTACAGGACCGTGAGCGCCAGCCAGAGCAGGAGGGCCAGGCCCAGGCCGCGTGCCGTCTCGGCGACGCGCAGGGCCACCCAGCACCCGATGGCCGTGAAGACCAGCGTGAGGAGCACACCGCCCAGCACCACGCGGATGGCCGCAGCCGCGTGGTCGGCCAACCCGTGCAGCGCCAGCGGCAGCACGGTGCCCACGCAGAACGCCGTGGCGAGCGGCAGCGCCAGGCCCAGGTAGAGCGCCAGGAAGAGCGGCCGGCGCCCGACCGGGTGGGACAGGACGAGCTCGATGAAGTCGCGGCCCTCGTAGAGCGCGATGGCCGCGAAGAGGACGCTCACCAGCGGCACGACCAGCAGCGTGACGCTGGCGAGCGACGGCAGCGCGCGCTCGAGCCCGCCGCCGAAGCGGAGCAGGCCGGCGCTCACCGCCGCGAAGAAAAGCGCGTACCCTGCGACACCCCGTCCCCGGAGTGTGTCGCGCAGTGTGTAGGTGAGGACGTTCGCGGTCCCCGTGCGCAGCTCGTCCATCAGGCCACCTCCCACCCCGGGTGCAGGGTCATGCGGCGGACGTCCGTCGGTTCTGCGGAGGCGCCCCCGCCTCCGGTCAGGAGGCTGGCGACGGCCGCCTCCAGGTCGGCCTGGCCGGTGCGCGACAGCAGCTCCAGGCGGGCGCCGGCGAAGCACACGGTCCCCTCGACCAGGAACACGACGTCGTCGGCGAGCGCCGTGACCTGCCCCAGGTCGTGCGAGGTGAGCAGGACAGCGGTTCCCGCGTCCACTTCACCGCGGATCTTCGCCTTGAGGATGCGGGCCGCCACCGGATCCAGCCCGGCCGTCGGCTCGTCCAGGATCAGCACCGGCGTGCGGTAGCGGAACGCGAGCGCCGCGTTGACCTTCTGCCGCGTCCCGCCGGACAGCGCCCGGAACGGCCGATCCATCCAGGGCTCCAGGCCGAAGGCTCCGACCAGCTCCTCGTCCGGCGGTCCCTGGAAGCCGCGCAGATCGTCGAGCATCGCGGCCAGCTCGCGCGCGGAGAGGTTGCCGGGGAAGCGGGGGAGTTGCGGCATGTACCCGATGTCGCGGCGATACGTCGAGCCCTGCCCGGCCTCCACGCCGAGGAGCGCGAGGGAGCCCGCGTCCGGGCGGACCAGCCCCAGCGCCACCTTGATGAGGGTCGTCTTGCCCGCCCCGTTCGGTCCCAGCAAGGCCGTGACGCGTCCCGGGTGCAGCTCCAGCCCTGCACCCCGCAGCACGGCATGGCGGCCGTAGCGCTTGTGGATCCCGTCCAGGGTCAGGGCCATGCTGCGGCGGCTCACGACATCCTCCAGGCGGAGGTGGGCGGCGTCAGCAGAGGACGCTCGTCCACGAGATTGGCGGGCGTCAGCACGGGCAGGATCTGCTCGGCGACGTCGAGAAGGAGCACCAGCAGGCTGCGGTGCAGGAGCAGGATGGGCCGGGTCTGCTCCGCGAGGAGGGCGAACAGGCGCACCGGGTGGAACGGCACGTCGCCCGCGCCATCCCGATCGAGATCGTAGCCCCGGTAGCGATCCCAGTAGTTGCCCTCGAAACGGCTGTGGGTGCGCCGGCTGTTGGTCGACACGTCGAACGAGTTGGCGAGGAACGTGTTGCGGGCGAAGCGGCTCCCCTCGCTGTTCGCCATGAGCTGGATGGCCCACCCGTTCCCGGTGAAGTCGTTGTCCTCCACCGTGAGGCGGGTCACGCCTTCGGCGTACAGCCCCACGCTGTTGTCGCGGAAGCGATTGCCCTCGATGCGGCTGTCACGGATGTCCTTGAGCAGCAGCCCGTAGGCGGCCATCCCGCGGTTGCGATCGAAGTCGTTGCCCACCATCAGCACGTCGCGGGTGTACATGACCGCTACACCTGCACCGTTCGCCGCGAAGCGGTTGCTGCGGTAGCGGCATCCATCCGAGAACATGAAGTGGAGCCCGTACCGGACGTTGTGGGCGCTGTCGTTGCGCTCGACGTCACTGTCCTCCACGAACTCGAAGTAGATGCCGTCCCGGTGTCCTGAGATGCGGTTGTCCTCCACCCGTACACGCTTCGAGTACCACAGGTGGATGCCGTTGCCGGCGCGCGTCTCGCGCGTCGCGCTCGCCGTGAGGGTGTTGCCCACCACCCGGCAGTCGCCGGCGTTGGCGAGGTAGATGCCGAAGAACGTGTCGAAGAACCGGTTGCCCTCGAGCGTGCAGAAGCGGGCGCCGTCCACCAGCAGGGCGGCTCGATCCTCGGTGAACGAGATGCCGGTATCGCGGAAGGTGAGGCCGCGCACGGTGACCGAATCCGACCGCACCACGATCAGGCCGCGCTCGCCACGGCCGTCCAGCACCGCTCCGGGCGCACCGACCAGGGTGACCGGCCGGTCCAGCACCAGGGTGGGTTCGTCGTAGACGCCCGGCTGCACCCAGACCGTGTCGTGCGGTGCGGCCGCGGCGATCCCGGCCGCCACGCTGGTGTGCGGCCCGTCCGGACCCACGACGATCCAGGTCGTCGAGGGCACCACCCACGCCAGGAGCAATAGCGCGGCGTTCACGGCGCGCCCATCCCGGCATGCGCGTCGTGCGCGGCGTGTCCGGCCGCCGGTTGCCCTCCCGGCCAGCGCTCCGCCACCAGCGCGCGCGCGCCCTGCCAGTCGAGCGCACGCCCGCCGTGCTGCGCGCGCGCGCGGTCGCGCGCCGACTCGGAGGCGAACGCCACCAGGCCCAGGCCCATCGGTGAGCCCAGGCCGGCGCTCTCCAGGTAGTGGGCGGACCCGGCCTCGACCAGGCCATCCGCGGAGGACCGGTCCCGCACCCACAGGGAGCCGGAGTCGGCATCCGGGTCGTGGTCCAGCCACGCCACCATGCACTCGATCGAATCGAAGACGTAGATGCGACCCCGTGTGCCGATGGCCTCGGCACCGCCCCCGTCGTCCGCGACGGTCATGTGGCAGCGCTCACAGACGTCGGTCCCCACGGCCAGGGGGCGCGGTCCGGGTGCGCCGCACGCGCCCATCCCGACCGCGAGCACGGACAGGGCGGCCGCGGCGGGAAGCGCCGCGCCCCGGGCGCGCGGGCGTCGGACACGCGGTCCCCGACCGGTCCGCAGCTCCGAGGTGGCGACAGCCACGGCGGTGACGCCCACCATCACCAGGATCCAGCCGCCGGCGCCCGGCCAGGAGTGGGCCGTGAAGTTCAGGATCTGCCGCGAGCCCAGCAGGGGGGGCTGATAGCTCATCCCGGGGATCTTGATGATCGCGTGCTCCTCGTCCAGGTTGTGCCCGTAGTCGTGCTCCCAACGGTAGAAGTCGGCGAGGCCGACGACCGCGATGAGCAGGTAGCCTGCCGTCCAGACGTACAGCGCCTTGCGGCGACCCAGCGCCGCCACTGCCACGCCCCCCGCCAGCAGCGCGCCCACCAGCCAGGGCATCCACACGAGCTCCGGGATGGACTCGGGCTCGATGCGGCGCATGCCGATGTAGTGGTTCAGGTTGTTGATGTTGCCGAGGTCGTTGGGCTTCTTCCCCTCGATGGTGTTCACGCGGATCACCATGCCCAGCCCCTCCGGGTACTGCGGGGCTTCCAGGTCGATGGTCCACACCGGGAGCGCGAAGACCAGGCCCAGCGCCAACGCGGCCACCAGCACCAGGATCCGGCTCGCTCGGGTCATCATGATCGGTTCCTCGAGATCGGGGTCGGGCCGGGGGACGGACGGGCCGCCCCCCGGCACAGGGAAATCACTGCGTCGTCCACGTCCCGCCGGTGCCCCAGCGCAGCGTCGTGCTCGAGCCGGTGGGAGACACCCGGACGTAGCCCTGCATCTCCTGGTGGAGCGCGGAGCAGAAGTCCGTGCAGTAGAAGGGGTAGATCCCCGCCGACTCCGGCACCCACTTCAGGGTCCGGGTCTGACCCGGCATCACGAGCAGCTCGGCGTTGTTGGCGCCGAAGGCGGCGAAGCCGTGCGGCACGTCCCAGTCCTGCTCGAGGTTCGTGACGTGGAAGTAGACTTCGTCGCCGACGCGGATGCCTTCGATGTTGTCGGGCGCGAAGTGGCTGCGGATCGCCGTCATGTAGACGTGCACCTCGGTGCCGCGCCGTTCCACGCGCGCTTCCGCCTCCGACCGTGTCGCATACGGGTTGTGGTTGTTCGCCAGCTCGAAGAACTGGACCTGCTGATCGCGGATCACGTCGGCGGCGATCGCCTGCGCGTAGTGCGGCTCGCCCTGCGTCGGGAAGTCCAGCAGCAGACGCATCTTGTCACCGCTGATGTCGATGAGCTGCGCCGCGTGGGCCAGCTCGGGACCGGTCGGCAGGTACCGGTCCTTGGTGATCTTGTTGAGCGCCACCAGGTACTTGCCGGCGGGCTGGCGCGAGTCGCCGCCCGGGATCATCAGGTGCCCGACCGAATAGTAGACCGGGATGCGGTCGACGACCTGCCAGGTGCCGATCTCCCACTTCACGATCTCGGAGGAGATGAACGCCGTGGTGTAGGCGTACCCCCGCCCGTCGAACTCCGTGTGGAGCGGCCCCAGGCCCGCGTTCTCGACTTCACCCGCGATGATGCTCTCGTAGCGGAGGACCGGGATCCCGTCCACGGTGTCCTCGAAGTCCTGCGCGTCGATGGCCGCGATCATCTTCTGGAACGAGTGCACGGGGATGACGGTAGCCAGCTTCCCGCCCGCCACGATGTACTCGCCCGTGGGATCGACGTCGACGCCGTGGGGAGACTTGGGCGTCGGTAGGAAGTAGACCATGTCGCTGCAGTCGGTGGGCTCCATGATCCGGACGGAGCGGATCTCCTCCGATTCGGCGATGTGCTGCTCGTTGAGCTGGTTGTGGCGGTAGCGGATGCCGTCGTCCGTCCGTCCGGCGCCTTCCGCGATGCACTGCTCGGCCCGGCGCCAGTTCACGGCCGCGACGAAGTCCTTGTCCTTGCGGGAGGCGTTGATCTCCAGGAGTGTGTGTTCTTCCTCCGAGTTGTACGAGGTGAAGAACATCCACCCATCGGAGGGCCCCTTGCCGGCGTGGGCCAGGTCGTAGTTGTATCCAGGCACCAGGATCTGGAAGGCGACCTTCATCTCACCCGGCTCGTTGGCGCGGATGAAGCTCAGGGTGCCCTTGAAGTTGCCGCGGTACTCCTCGATGGAGATGTCGCGGTTGGGGATCGGAACGCTGAAGCGGGTGGACGCCACCAGGTAGTCGGAGTTCGGCGTGATGAAGGGCGAGCCGTGGTTCCCGGCGGAGTTCGGGATCTCCACGATCTCGGTCGTCTCGAACGTCGTCAGATCGATGCGCGCGACCCGGGGCGTGTTGTTCCCGTTGATGAAGATCCAACGTCCGTCCGGCACGCCGTCCGTCATGGACAGCTCGGGGTGGTGCGCGTCGTCCCACGGCACGAACCCGTGGCTGGTCTCCAGCATGGCGCGCGTCTCCTCCGCGTAGCCCCACCCGTTCTCGGGGAACTGGCTGAAGACGGGCACCGTCTTGAGCAGACGCCCGGACGGCAGGCCCATCACCGTGAGGTTGCCGCTGAAGCCCCCCGACATGAAGGCATAGAACTCGTCGTACTCGCCCGGCGCGACGTAGACGGCCCGCGCCGCGTCCGACATGTCGCCCGCTCCCAGCGCGGTGCCGGAGCCACCGGCCGAGCAGGCGTAGGCGCCCACCGAACCCAGCGTCATGACGACGCCGGCGAGGGCCAGGGTGCTGCGTGAGCGGATCATCGAGAGGTCTCCTTGTGCGTGTTGGCTCGTGGGGGACGGGTTCAGAGCCCGCCCGCGCCGTTCGAGGCCGGGGTGGGGGAAGCCAGGGTGTCCATCTGCACGGTGCGCAGGTACTCGAGGATGGCCCGCGCCTCCGCGGGGTCGGTCACCTGCACCGGCATGGGTGTGTAGAACTGCGCCAGGAGCTCGCGCACCTGGGGATGGCGTTGCACCATCTCGTTGGCGTTGAGGATCATGTTCATGACGTATTCGGGGCGACGCCGTGCGAGCACGGTCCCGAGGCGCGGGCCGACGTAGCGGTCCTCGATCTTGTGGCAGGCGGAGCACTTCGTGACGAAGGCTCCCTCACCCGTCGCCGCGAGCGCCGCATCCACGTCGTCCAGGGTCAGATCGCGGATGGGACCGAGGCCCTGGTCCAGCTCCACCTGCGAGAGCGCACCGGCGTCGGAGGCGGACGTCACCTCGGCGGCGCTGTCGGCGGGGGCGGCGTCCGCCGCGGGCTCGGCCCCGCAGGCCGCCAGCAGCAGCGCGGCCGCCAGGCGGAGGATGGAGGGGCTGCGACGGCGCAGCCGACGGAAGTGGATCGGGACGTTCATCGTGGGTTCCGGTCGGTGGTGGAGTCCGGGGTCCGACCGAGGAGGTCGGCCACCGTGGTGTGGGTGAGGGGTCCGAGGCGGGCCGCGGTCAGCGCCGTCCAGCGGGTGTGCGCCGCGCAGGGGTTCCGGGGATCGCAGGCCCCGCCCAGCAGGCAGCGCCCCTGGGTGCCCAGCTCCTGGAACGGCGCGAGCACACGCGCCACGGGGATCGCCGTGGCCGGGAGGGCCAGGCGGAAGCCGCCCCCCGCGCCGCGGGAGGACGTCAACAGGCCTTCCTGGCGGAGCCGGTGGAGGGTCTTGGCGAGGTAGTTGGAGGGGATCCCCAGCTCCTCCGCCATCGACGCCGCGGGGAGCGGACCGTGGCCGTTCCGTTGCGCCAGCAGCAGGACCGCCTGCAGCGCGTACATCCCGGTCCGTGAGAGCATGGCCCCTCCCTTGTCGCCGGTGGGCCCCCGTGGTCCACCATTTCGGTTAATCGGATGATAAAATCCGATTTAAGCCGCCTCTGTCGGGAGGGGCGCGCGGCGGGTGTACGGAAAAATCGGACAGACAGATCCGAATAGAAGCGCGTCCCGACGGAAGAGGAGGCCCCGGGGACCGGTCCGCACGAGGGCGCGGACGGCGGGTCGTCCACCGCCACCGCCGGGCGGCGGTGGCGGCGCTAGCGCTCGGTTCCGGAAGGCTGAGGGTGGGCAGGCGCCTCGGGGACGAGCGTCTTCCGCAGACAGACGATGTGCTCGACCTCCTGGAATCCACGGTCCCGGTGGAAGCCGAGGCTGGCCGCGTTGTCGGGTGTGCAGTCCGACGCCATCTCGACGAGGCCGCGGGAACGCGCCCACGCCTCGGCCGCCTCCAGGAGGCGGGCGGCCACGCCGTGGCGCCGCACGTCGGGCTCGGTCCAGATCCCTTCCACGTATCCCACCGGGGTGCTGAGGCAGCCTTCCGCGTAGCTGCGGGTGCCGGCCTCACAGAATCCGACGAGTGCGCCCCGCGCGTCCTCGGCGACGAGGCAGATCCCGTCCGGCCGGTCGCGGAACCAGGCGTCGATCTCCGCGCGCTCCGGCGCAGGCTCGCCGTACAGCGCACAGCGCATGCGATGCCACGGCTCCGCGTCTCCGGGGCGCACCGGTCGGATCGTCAGCTCCACGGCGTCCCCACTACTTCCGTCGCGGGCGGCGGATCATCTCGTAGCTCCCCTCGATGAGCGCCTCGAGGTGCGGCCAGTCGATGGGTGCGTCCACGCGCAACGACACCCATCCATGCTGGCCCACGAAGGGGCTCGAGAAGAAGCGGGGGTCCTGGAGCAGGACGCCCTGCATCGGCAGCCCGACCTTCATGGAGATCGAGTCGCCCCCTCCCATGTCCCCGGTGCCGCAGAAGATCTTGTTGCGCACCCTGAACTGGACGTGGCCCCACGTGTCGGTCTCGTGCGCGTCTGGAAGGGCCAGACAGAACGCCCGCAGCCGCTTCAGGATGTGCCCGTCCATTCGCTCGCGAGCTCCACCACGCGCTCCACGTCGGCGTGGTCGTTGTAACCATGGAGAGAGAAGCGCAGCACGCCCTTGCGCACCGAGAAATGCACGTCCCGCGCGCTCAGGTGGTCGTAGAGCGCCTGCATGCGCGGGTCGTCCACCGTGTCGTGGCGGCCTCCCCCGCTGACGCCGACCGCCACGATGTGGCCCAGGTCCGGTTCGGGCGCCCCGCCCACGACCGGGAGGTCCAGGTCCAGCAACCCGACGGCGAGCGCGCGCGCCAGGTCGCGCACGTGCGCCTCGATGGTGCGGGTCCCGATCTCCTCCAGCAGCGCGAGCGCCGCCTCGGCCGCGATGACGCCCAGGTAGTTGTAGTTGCCCACGTCGAAGCGCCGGGCTCCGCGCGCATACCGGAAGTCCTGGTCCACCAGCTCCGTCTCGTGCGCGTCCTCCGGGAGGTCCACGCCGAAGCGCGCCAGCGCCGCGGGAGCGAGCCGTTCGGCCGCCTCGGCGCGGCAGTAGAGGAAGCCCATGCCGTAGCAGGCCATCAGCCCCTTCTGGGTGGCCACCGCGAGCGCGTCGACGCCCAGGTCGCGGACGTCCGTGTGCAGGATCCCGACGGACTGGGCCGCGTCCACCAGCAGGAAGACTCCGCGCTCGCGGCAGACCGCGGAGAGGGCCCGGACGTCCGTGACGAACCCGGGCGAGAACGAGACCGTGGGGACGGTGAGCAGGCGGGTGCGGGCGTCGATGCGCGCGAGCATGTCCTCGACCGGGATGCGCCCCCCGACGGGCGCGACCGTGCGGACCTCGACGCCGTGACGGTGCCGGACGTTGTACCAGGGGAAGACGTTGGCGGGATGCTCCAGCTCGGGGCAGAGCACCACGTTGTCTCCCGGCTGCCAGTCGACGGCGCCCGCGATCATGTTGATGCCGTCCGAGACGTTCTTGGCGAACGCCACCTCGTCCGGGCTGTCCGCGCCGATCAGGCGCGCGAAGCGCGCGCGTGTGCTCTCCGTGCGCTCGAAGAGCCCCTGTTTGTCCCAGGCGTAGCCCATGCGCACGTCCAGGTACCCGTCGATGGCGGCGCGCACCGGTGCGGCCATGAGGCCGCGCTGGGCCACGTTCATGAACGTGCCGTGGCCGAGGGCGGGGAAGAGGCCACGGAAGGCCGTGGGATCCAGGGTCATCGCTTCTCCTCGGAGTGGGCGACGATGGCCGTGCCGACCATGTCGCCCATCACGTTGATGGTGGTGCTGCCCATGTCGATCAGACGATAGATGCCGCCCACGATGGCCGCGATCTCCGGCGGGAGCTGGAATGCCTGCACGAAGATCAGCGCGACCACCAGGCCGCCGCCCGGGATGCCGCCGGATCCTTCGGACAGCAGGAGGCCGATCAGCACGATCGTGACCTGGGTGGCCAGATCGAACTCGAGACCGACCGCCTGGGCCGTGAAGAGCAATACGACCGACAGCATGATGGACGTGCCGTCCTTGTTGATCTGCGCGCCCAACGGCAGGGTGAAGCCGTAGACGCGCTCGGGCAGCTTGAGCCGGGTGCCGGCCAGGTCCATCGCCACGGCCAGGCTGGCGAGCGAGCTGCAGGTGGCCGCGGTCGTGGCCCAGAGCGGACCCGTCTCCCTCAGGAAGGGCCAGGGGCGTCGCGGCGTCAGGAGGCGTAGCAGCGTCAGGTAGACGAACACCATCACGAGCTGTGCGCCCCATACGGCCAACAGGAAGCGCGCGAGCGGACCGAAGATCTGGGCGCCGTACTGTCCGAGCGTGGCGGCGGCCAGCGCCCCGATCCCCAGCGGGGCGGTCCACATCAGGACGTCCACCAGCATCCGCAGGAGCCGCGCCACGACGTCGAAGCCCTCGCGCAGCCGGTCGCGCGGAGCCTCGGGGAGCTTGACGGTCGCGATCCCCAGCAGCACGGCGAAGACCACGATCTGCGAGACCTGCCCGTCCGCGAACGCGCGGAAGATGTTCTCGGGGATCAGGTCGAGCAGCACGTCGATCACCCGCGGAGGCACCCCGACCGTAGGGGAGGTCTCCGCGGTCAGCCGCATGCCGTCCCCCGGCCGGAGGAGGTGGGCCGCGGCGAGTCCGAGCGTGAGGGCGAGGGTGGTGGTGAGCAGGTAGTACGACACGATCTTGCCCGCGAGCCGCCCCAGCGTGCGCAGATCGGTGAGACTCGTGATCCCCGCCAACAGATTGAAGAACACCAGCGGGATCGCCGCCATGATGAGCAGGCGGATGAACGCGTCCCCGAGGGGCTGGACCACGGTGGCGCGTTCGCCCAGGAGCAGCCCGGCCGCGGCCCCCAGGGCCATGAACACCAGGATGCGCGCGCCCAGGGAGAGCGCGCGCCACCGCTCGATCAACGCGGCCGTCTCCCTGCCAGCGGAGCCCTCACGCGGTGCGGCCTCCCTCCAGCGACGCGAGCGCGCGCTCCAGGAGGATCCGGTAGTAGGTGCGGAAGTTGGCGCGCGTGAGCGGAATGAAGTCGTCCACCGGCGCCGCTTCGCCCTCCAGGATCCGTCCGTTGGGACGCAACGTGTGCCCGATGTCGTACATGAAGCGCACGAGCGGTCGTCCACTTCCCGGCAACGTCAGCACCTCCTCCCATTCCCACGTGTTGCTGTAGCCGCCGGCCGGCATCCCCAGCGTATGGCCCAGGCCGTTGTCGATCACCTGGGCCGCGAACTGGTCCAGGTGCGACCCGCCTTGCGGTCCCAGCAGGAGGATCAGCGGACCCCGGAAGTGGACCGGTGCCGGTTGCAGGATCCCGTCCGAGTCCTTGGGCAGGTGCGCCAGCTTGAACGGCACGGCATTGGTGTAGCGGGCGCCGGCGGCCAGCGAGTCCAACACGTCGTGCTCGAGCCAGTCCAGCAGCCAGCCGCCGTCGTCCATGGTCTCGCCGACGCCCGAGTCCAGGGCTCCGCCGGCCGCCGCTTCCGCGCGCTTGTCGTCGATGAACGGCAGGGTGATGTCGGACAGGCGCAGGTTTCCGAACGTCACGCGGAACGGATGCGGTGACAGGCGCTGCAGCGCATAGGCGCCCTTGGAGCCCCCGCGGCTGCGCGTCCCGTCCACGATCACGGCGTGGTCGAGCAGCCCGCGTGCGGCCGCGAGCTCCATCAGCGCGTCCACGTCCTCGAGCAGGGTCTCGCGGAAGCCGTGCCAGCGGAGCACGATCGCGCGTGGCGTGCCGGGCTCGGGAAGCCACAGGTCCCAGGTGCCGGTGCGCAGCTCCTCCCGGAAGCCCGGATAGCGGGGCTCGGCCGTCCCCATCCAGGTCAGCGTCTCCGGCTCCAGGTAGGGCAGGGTCACGGCCACCCGGCTCCCGTCCGCGCGCTCCAGCTCCAGCTCGAGACGCTCGCCGTAGAACTCCGGTGGGAGCAGCGCGGAGCGCTCGGGCAGCGCCATCGCCAGCCGCCACCAGTGGTTCGGCAGGGAGGAATAGCGGTGGTAGGGCTCCACGTCGGCGAGGTACTGCGCCACCGGTCGGCCGTTGACGCGCACGATCCGGTCCCCCAGCCGCGGAGCGTCGGCTGCGAGCGTATCGGCGCCCACGGGCAGGTCGCTCACGAAGAAGTCCGGTGCTCCCGTCGTGCCGTAGTCCGGGAGGACCTTCAGCGGTGCGTGCAGGGGAGCCACGTCCTGCTCTTCGTCCGCATGCGGGAGCCCGCGGGCCTCGGGGACCCGGAGCCCGCCGGGCACCAGCGCCACGTCCAGGTGGCGGTCGCGCCGGGCGTTGCTGAGCCGGGACAGCGCATAGAAGAGCTCGGATTCGGACTCGGCGGCGATCACGTCCTCGCGCAACGCGCGCACGGACGCCAGCGGATCGAAGGCCAGGGCGTCGTTCTTGACGGGCGAGAACGCCTCCCGACGCTCCACCCTCGCGAGAACGGTGTCGAACAGGGCGGCCCGCTGTTCGGGCGTTCCGACGGACGACGGGGGCACGGGCCCGTCGCAGGCGACGACCAGCGGCAGCAGCGTCAGGGGCAGCGCACGGCGGATCATCGGACTCCGGGGTGGGGGTTCGGGTCCGGGATGGTAGTGCGTTCGCGAGCCGATCCGCCAGCGCGCGGTGGTGTGCCCGCGCCACACGGTTGACGCGGGTCGCTCGACGGGCCTAGTTGGGAGCATCCTCCCTGGAAAAACGCAGCAGGAGATCCGGAGATGCTCCGCATCCTCTTCGGGCTGGCCGTGGCCGCCCTCGGAGTGGCGCTCGTCCGCGCCGGGCGTCCGGCGGCCGGGGAGACCCCACCGCGCCGGGCCGGCGCGGTGCTCGACGTGGTGACCCTGGCCGTCGCGGCAGCCCTGGCCACGGGCTGGATCGAGGTGGCTGCCATCTGGTACCGGCAGTCGGTCCAGCACCGCTTCGCGTTCTGGTCCCTGTCGGTCCCCTGGATGACGCCGACGGTCTACCTGCTCCTGTTCGCGGTGCCGGCGGCGGCGCTGGTCGCGGTGGCCCTGGTGCGCAGCACCTGGATGCCCCTGACGTTCCCGCTGTTCGTCTTCACGCTGCTCGCCGCGGGGTCCGTCGCGTTCTCGTTTCCCCGCATCGATCGCTACGCGATGGCCATCCTCGCGCTGGGCCTCGCGGTCCAGGCGGCGCGCGCCGGACGCGCTCGTCCTGCGCGGGTGCGGCGCTGGGCCCGGGGCGCTGCCGTCACCCTGGCGTGTGGCACCGTCGTCCTTGCGGCCCTCGACACCTTCGCATCCGGTGGGCGGCGCCTGCGCGAAGCAGGCGCGCTTCTCGCCGCGGAGACGGGACGACCCAACGTGCTCGTGCTCCTGCTGGACACGGTGCGCTCGGAGAGCATGAGCCTGTACGGGTACGCACGCCCCACCACGCCGTACCTGGAGGGCCTCGCCGAGGAGTCCACGGTCTTCGACTGGGCCATCAGCCCCTCTTCGTGGACGCTCGGCACCCACGCCAGCCTGTTCACCGGACGGTGGGGGCACGAGCTGAGCGCGGGCAACCGCGTCCCGCTGGACGACGCCCATCCCACCCTCGCAGAGGCCTTGGCCCGCGCCGGGTATGCCACGGCGCACATCGTGGCCAACGCCCGCTACGCCGGGGAGGAGACCGGCGTGGCGCGCGGGGCCGTCCACGTGGACGACTACCAGGGCGCGGAAGAGCCGCTGTTGAGCCACGCCTGGTTGGGCCAGACCGCGGGCGTGCAGGCGCTGGCCGATGCGCGCAGCCTGCCGCAGCTGCTGTCCGCGCTGGCCTCGTTCAGTCCCTTCGTGCCGTTCCAGCGGGAGATCCGACGCCGCGACGCCGGACAGATCAATGCGGCGTTCCTCGAGTGGCTGGACGGGGTCGACGGACAACCCTTCTACGCGTTCCTCAACTACTTCGACGCGCACCGGCCCTACGATCCGCCGGCGGACCTGCGGGCCCGTTTCGCGGATGGCAGCGTTCCCGATGCGGTCGGGCGCTACGACGGCACGCTGGCGTCGCTCGATCGCGAGATCGCGGATCTGCTCGCCACGCTCGAGTCGCGCGGTGTGTTGGACGAGACGATCCTGATCATCACCTCCGACCACGGGGAGCAGATCGGCGATCGGGGCCGCGACGGGCACGGGGATCGCCTGTACAGCCAGCTCGTGCGCGTGCCCCTGTTGCTGCGGCTCCCGGGTGCGGTCCCGGAGGGCGTACGGATCGAGGATGCCGTGACGCTGCGCGACCTGCCCGCGACCGTCCTGGATCTGGCCGGCATCTCCGACGGGTCCGGATTCCCTGGGGCGTCCTGGGCCGGCCTGTGGCGGGGGGAACGGGCCCCCGATCCCTGGATCGTGACGGAGGTGTTCCAGGGCGCGGAGGCGCCTCCGGCCGCGCTGGCCGCGTTGGGGCCGCATCAGTCCAAGGCGCTCCTGGACGAGCGCTACCACTACGTCTGGAGCCTGGCCTACGACAGCGTGGCGGAGGGCTACGTGCGTCCGCAGGAGGAGCTGTTCGACTACCGGGCCGACCCGCACGAATGGACGGATCTCGCCACCGATCCCGCGCACCGCGCGACGCTCGAGCGCATGCGTGCCGAGATGGTGGAGCGCTTTCCCGCGCAGGACCCCTCGGTCGTTCCACGGTAGGTACGGGAAGGCCAGCGCCGGGGGCGTGGCCTCCGCGCGTGGATCCCCTCAGTCGCCACGCGTGGCGACGCCTTCCAGCTCCAGCAGCCTGCGCTTGCGCCACAGGCCGCCTCCGTAGCCCGTGAGGGCGCCATCGGATCCCACCACGCGGTGGCAGGGCACGAGGATCGCGAGACGATTGGCGCCGTTCGCCCGGGCCACGGCCCGCACCGCGGACGGACGACCCAGCGCGACCGCGAGGGCCCCGTAGCTCAGGGTGGTTCCGGCGGGCACGTCACGGAGCCGCGTCCACACCGCGCGCTGGAACCCGGAACCGAGCAGCAGCAGCGGCGTCGAGAAGACGGGGCGGCCCGTTGCGAAATAGCGGGCCAGCTCGGCGCGCACCGTGTCCAGGAGCGGAGTGGAGCCCGACACGAACGTGGGCTGCAGGTGACGGGCCACGCTGCGGATCTGACGCTCCAGCATGCGCCGATCCGCGAACTCCAGCAGACAGAGCGCCTCCTCGGTGGCGGCGGCCACCATCGGTCCGAGGGGGGTGTCCAGCTCCTGCACCCAGACCAGCGTCCCGTCCCGGGCCGCGCTCGGAGGCACGCCGACCGCGTCCTTGAAGGCCGCGTTGAAGCCACTCAGCGAGTCGTAGCCGTGGGCGAACGCGGCCGAGGCCACCGCCTCCCCGTCCCGGATGGCCCGCAGCGCGGCCCCCAGGCGGCGCGAGCGCGCGTAGGCGAGGAACGTCATGCCGTGCCGGGCCTGGAACCAGCGACGCACCCGGTCGGGATGCAGCCCGCGCTCGCGCAGGTCCGCGGCCCGCCAGCGCCGGGTCGGATCGCGCTCCACCTCGACCAGGAGGGGAGCCAGCCAGTCCGGAGCGGACCCGGGAGTAGCCAGGGGCCCACAGCGCCGACAGGGCCGGTAGCCCGCGAAGAGGGCGTCCCGGGCCTGTGGGAAGAACTCGACGTTCTCGGGCCGCGGCTTGCGGGCCGGACAGACCGGACGACAGAAGATCCCCGTGGTGCGGACGGCGGCCACGAAGATCCCGTCGTAGGCGGCGTCACGGGCCGCGAACGCGGCCCACATCTCCGGGCGCGGCGGAAGGGCGGCGGGCATCATGCAGGAAGCTGGACTCCGTCTCCGGGACGCGCCACCGACAAAGCGGCGCGGAATCCCGGGCGCGCGCCGCGGGGCGGCCCGACTCGACCCGACCGGGACCGGGGCTATATTCGGGCGACCACCCCGCCGCTCACCGTTGGCCCCCGCGTCCATGGATACCAAACGCCCCACGATTCCGGCCGCCGAGGAGGTTCTCGGTGGCTACTTCCCCGTGCTCGACCACGGCTTCGTGGCCCTGGTCGACTACATGGGCTCGGACGAGGACGTCGAGCGCGCGGCCCGGGTCAGCTACGGCTACGGCACCCGCAAGGTCTCCCAGACCCGGGGGCTCATCCGCTACCTGCGCCGACACCACCATACCACGCCCAGCGAGATGGTGGAGTTCAAGTTCCACTGCGCCATGCCCATGTTCGTGGCGCGCCAGTGGATCCGCCACCGGACCGCGTCGGTGAACGAGCTGTCGGCGCGCTACTCGCTGATGCCGCTGCTCTTCTATACGCCGGCGGCCGAGCAGTTCGCGCTGCAGAGCCGCAGCAACAAGCAGGGGCGGGACGCGGCCGCGAGGAGCGAGATCTACGAAGAGGCCGTCCGGCGCTGGGAGCGGCTGCGCACCGAGGCGGGCTCCGCCTACCGCTGGATGCTGGAAGAGGACGTGGCGCGCGAGCTGGCGCGCATCGATCTGCCCGTCTCCACCTACACGCAGTGGTACTGGAAGATCGACCTGCACAACCTCCTGCATTTCCTGACGCTGCGGGTGGACGCCCGGGCGCAATGGGAGATCCAGCAGTTCGCGCGCGTGATCGCCGGCATCGTCAAGCGCGTGGCGCCGCTCTCCTACGAAGCCTGGGTGGACTACGACCTGGCCGCGCGCCCCATCACGCGCGCGGAGCGCGAGGTCCTCTCCCGCCTCCTGACGGTGGACGACGCCGGGCTGCACGGCCGGGCGGGATCCGTTCCGGCCCCGGACCTGCAGGCGGCCGGACTGTCCCGGCGCGAAGTGGAGGAGCTGGCCGAGAAGCTGGCCTCTCCGACGGTGCCCGACTTCGAGCTCGACCTGACGTCGATGCGCACGGCGGACGACGTGGCGCGCACCATGTATCAGGCCGTGCCCTCCGCGTTCGAGTAGCCCGGCGTCCCGTGGCCGATCACCATCTCAGCGAGGAGCAGGCCCGCCGGCTCTGGGAGCGGGCGGCGCAACTGCAGGAGGACGCGCGCCGGCGCGCGGACGAGGCCGAACGCGCCCTGCCCGTCAAGGCGGAGCCGGAAGGCGGGTTCGCGCTCGAGCACGTGCGCCAGGCCGCCGTGGAAGCGGGGATCGACGCCGCGTTCGTGGATGAGGCCTGGACGGATCAGCAGGTGGGCGTCGACCCGGCGTCCCCGCGGCTCGACCGGCAGATCACCCGTTTCCTCGGTGGGGACGTGCGTGCGCTCGAATCCCGCCGGGTGATCGATGCTCCTGCCGACCGCACCCTCGAGGCCGTCCGCGATGTCTTCACCTCCGAGTCGTGCAAGCTACGTCTCTCCGACCAGATCGGAGGCCACCCGCTCGAGGGCGGCGCGCTCGTCTTCGAAGCCTCGTACGACTACACGACCGGGATCGGCAAGGCCGTGATGTGGTCCGACATGAAGCACTTCATCGTGCGCCTCCGTCCGATCGACGCGCAGCGCACCGAGGTGCACATCCGTTCACCCCTGGACCACTCGCGCAAGCTGAACTTCAGCGTGGGGTCGATCTTCAACGCGGTGGTCTCGGTGGGAGGCGCGGCCGGTGCGGCGGCGCTGGCGGGTGTGGCGGGCGCGGCCCTGCCGCTCGTGATCCCGGCGGGCATCGTGGGGCTCACCGGTGTCTGGTGGGGTGGCACGCGCGCGTACCAGGCGCTGTTCCGCAAGGCGTTGCGCGTCGGCCAGGAGGGCCTCGACGGGCTCCTGCGCCAGCTCGCGGTGCACGTGGGGGTGGGCTCCGACGTCCGGCCTCGGCTCGCGCCCTGAGCCGGCCCCCGCGCCGGCACGCGAAGCGGGCCCGGTGCGGGGAGCAGGCCGCGACCGCTACAGCAGCGACCGCACCCACCCTCCATCCACGGCGATGGACTGCGCCGTGATGTAGGCGGCCCGCTCCGAAGCCAGGAAGGCGATCAGAGCGGCGAGCTCCTCCGGCTGTCCCAGCCGACCGGCGGGCGTCTGCTGCTCCCACACCGCGCGCTCGTCCGCGGGCGTCGTGCCCTTGCGTCCGGCCATGGCGTCCGCCAGTTCGGTCAACCGCTCGGTGGCCGTGTACCCGGGCAGCACGTTGTTCACCGTGATTCCCTCGGCCGCCACCTCATTCGCGAGCGTGCGCGCGAAGCCGGTCACGCCGGCCCGCAACGAGTTGGACAGGATGAGCCCGTCCACCGGCTGTTTCACCGAGATGGAGGTGATGTTGATGATGCGGCCCCAGCCGTTCTGCTTCATCGACGGCAAGGCCGCGCGGCAGAGGTTGATGACGCTCTCGAGGTTCTGGCGGATGGCCCGGCTCCACGTGTCGCGGTCGTGGGCCTCGAACGGGCCGGCAGGCGGCCCTCCGGTATTGGTCACCAGGATGTCGATGCGACCGAAGCGCTCGAGCGTCTGGTCCACGAGGCGGTCCACCTGGTCCGGCTCGCTCAGGTCTGCCGCGATGGCGAGCGTCTCCGCGCGCGTGGTGAGCGCGATGTCGGCGCGCGCGGCCTCCAGCGTCCGTTCGCTGCGCGAACAGACGACGACGCGCGCACCCTCACGCGCCAGCTCCAGCGCGGCGGCGCGACCGAGGCCACTGCTGGCACCGCAGACCAGCGCCACCTTCTTGCCGAGCCCCAGCTCCATCGTGGCGTCCTAGCGGCGGAGGTAGGCGTCGCTCCCCGACAGCCAATCGGCGCGCGGGGGGCAGAAGATGTCCACGTCCACCGTGTCCTCGAGCGCTTCCGCCTTGTGCGGCACGTGGGACGGGATCAGCAACACCTCGCCCGCCCGCACGATCAGCTCCTCGGACTCGTCCTCCCCGATCCAGAACTTGAGCGCACCTTCGACGATGAAGGTGATCTGCTCGTTGTCGTGGGAGTGGCGCGGTACCACGCATCCCTTCTTGAGCAGGACCTGGGCGTACATCATGCGCTCGCCGGTGATCAGCCGCCGGGACAGCAGCGGGTTCACCTCTTCCAGGGGCATGGACGCGAGACGGTGGTGATGGACCTTGGAGCTCATGGATCCGACTTCCGGACAGCGGGGACGGGGCGCGGTCTGCGCCGCGCGCGAGGCAGGCCAAGATGCCCCGGGCGGACGATGGACGAAAGGGCTTCGCGGGGCGCCGGCGGAGCCACAGGCCTCCAGGCGGGAGGGCCGCGGGTCGCCGGCCCGCCCGGAGCCCTGTATTCATTGAGGGACCACCGGGGCCCTCGGGGCCGCGGATCCTCACCACGGTTCGGAGTGCCTGCGATGCGTCCGAGAGCCCACCTCCGCCGCGGCGGCGTCGCCGCTCCCCTCGCTCTTGCCCTGGCCGTCGCGACCGCGGGGGCCGGCACGTGGCTGGCGGTGCGGGCGGATGCAGCCGCGCCGGTGCGTGCGGGCGATCCCGTCCGCGCTCCGAACGGCATGGTGGTCTCCCAGTCCGCGATCGCCAGCGAGGTGGGCGCGCGCGTGCTGGAGGAGGGCGGCAACGCCATCGATGCGGCAGTGGCCACGGGGCTCGCGCTCGCGGTCACGCATCCCACCGCCGGCAACATCGGCGGTGGGGGCTTCATGGTGGTTCGCTTCCCGGATGGCCGCGTGACAGCCTACGACTTCCGGGAGCGGGCGCCGGCGGCCGCGCACCCCGACATGTTCCTCGAGGCCGACGGCGAGTACTCGCCGGAGCGGCATCACAACTCGCACCTGGCCGTGGGTGTGCCGGGAACCGTGGCCGGCTTCTGGATGGCGCACGCCGCACACGGGAGCCGCAGCTGGGAGGATCTCGTGGATCCCGCGGTGGAGCTGGCCCGCGACGGATTCCCCGTGAGCGAAGACCTGGCCGACGGCCTGGACTACCTCCTGCGCGACGCCCGCGAGCGCGGCTACACGGCCACGGTGGACGCCTACTCCAACGCAGGTCGACCCTGGACGGCCGGCGAGACGATCCGCCTCCCCGACCTCGCGCGCACGTTGGCCCGCATCCGCGACCAGGGTCGCGACGGCTTCTACCGGGGCGAGACGGCACGGATGCTCGCGGCCGAGATGGAGCGCGGGGGCGGGTGGATCACCGAAGCGGATCTGGCGGACTATGAAGCCGTCGAACGCGAGCCGGTGGTGGGCACCTACCGGGGCTACGAGCTGATCAGCATGCCCCCGCCCTCCAGCGGAGGCGTGGCCCTGATCGAGATGCTCAACATCCTCGAGGGCTACGACCTGGCCGCCCTGGGGCACAATTCACCGGCCTACCTGCACCTGCTCGGCGAGGCGATGCGGCGGGCCTTCCTGGATCGGGCGCGCTGGCTGGGCGATCCGGACTTCGTGGAGATGCCGCTGGAGCGCCTGACCAGCAAGGCCTACGCGGCCGAGCTGCGCGCCGGGATCGATCCGGAGCGCGCCAGCGCGTCGGACTCCGTGGCGGTGGAGGTCGCCTACGAGAGCCCGGAGACCACCCACTACTCCGTCGTCGACAAGGACGGGATGGCCGTCTCCGTGACGTACACGCTCGAGTTCGGGTACGGCTCCCGCATCGTGGTGCCGGGCGCGGGTTTCCTCCTCAACAACGAGATGGGCGACTTCAATGCCCATCCCGGGGTCACCACCTCCTCGGGGCTGATCGGCACGCCTGCCAATGTCGCGCGGCCCGGGAAGCGGATGCTGTCGTCCATGTCGCCCAGCATCGTGGCCCGGGACGGCGAGCTCGTGGCGGTGATCGGCACGCCCGGCGGGCGGACCATCATCAACACGGTGCTCCAGGTCTTCCTGAACGTGGTGGACTTCGGGATGGACATCCAGGAGGCCGTGGACGCCCCCCGCATCCACCACCAGTGGCTGCCCGACCGGATCCGGATGGAGGAGGGCGGGCTGGACGAGGCGGGGGTGGCGGCGCTACGCGCGCTGGGCCATACCGTGTCGGTCGGGGGTCAGCAGGGGTCGGCCAACTCCATCATGATCGACCCCCGGACAGGCGACCGTCTGGGCGCCCCCGATCCCCGCTCCGAGGACGCCGGGGCGGCCGGCCACTGAGCCGGCCGCGGGCGTCCGGCGCGCCAGGCGGTGCGGGGAGGCCGCAGGCGGAGCCTCGACCCGACGGGGGCGGGCGGCCCGGTCGTTCGCGTACAGGATGAACCCGATCAAGCCGGCGATGACGATCAGGACGATCAGCCCGACGAGGACGCGGATCCACCGCTGGCGTCGGGTCTGACGTTCGTCGGGGCCACGGCCCCCTCGGACCAGGATGCGCATGCGGGAGCGTGCTGCTAGAACAGTGCCCGCGGCCCGGTGACGGCTTCGACCGGGAGGCAGGCCTCCCGCCCCACCGGGCCGGGTGGCGGCACGAGGTGCGCCGGCGGGCGCGACGCTCGGGGCGTCTGGCCGATGTCTTGCAAAGTCCGCAGCGGGGGTGGGGAATCCTGCGGATCGGACGCGACGCCCCCGACCCGACGAGCGGGCAATCTACATCCCGGACGATCCCCATGCCTACCACGCGCCGCCTGCTGCTCGCCTTCGGCCTCCTGATCGGGGGAGGTCCCGCGGCCGTCGCGGCCCAGGAGGGGGAGGGACAGGCGTTCTCCGTGGAGGCTCGGCTGGGGGTGAGCTTCCCCACCGGTGAGCTGTCCCGGGGCCAGCGGGGGATTGCCACCAACGCCGGGATCTCGCGCGGGGTATCCGCATTGCTGCGGGTGCGGCCGGGACTGGGGCTGTACGGAGGATGGAGCCGCCACGGCGTCGCCTGCAGTGGGGATTCCGACTGCGCGCCCGATGCGGTGGTCGCGTCGTCGGGCTTCGAAGCCGGCGTGCGCATCGTGCTGCCCCATCAGACGGTCACCACGCCCTGGTTCCGCGGCGGCGTCACGCTCCACCGGTTCTCCTACGATCTCGATGGTGTGGTCCTCCGCTCGGACGTCACGCCCGGGGTGGAGGTGGGGGTGGGGGCGGACGTGCGCGTGCACCGCTTCCTGGCCCTGGCACCGGCGCTGCGCTTCGTCTACTACCGCACGGACATCAACCTGGAGACCTTCAACACGGGCGCCGAACCGTTCCAGGTCTCTGCGCTCGTCGTCGACCTGGGCGCCCGCCTGCGGTTCTAGTCGCTGGGGGTCCAACGGCCGTTGCCCGCGCCCCGGGCGCGCGCGAGCTTCGGCCCATGATCCCTCCGCACCCGCCTGCCGCTCCCGCCGCGCCCGAGGTCCCGCTCAGGGCCCTGGACCAGCTCTGGTTCCAGGTGAGCGGGACGGTGTGCAATCTGCGCTGCCGGCACTGCTTCATCTCCTGTGCGCCCGACAACCACGCCTTCTGGTTCCTCTCCCGGGCCGACGTGCGGCGCGCGCTGGATGCGTCCGTGCATCTGGGCGTGAAGGAGTACTACTTCACCGGCGGGGAGCCGTTCATGAACCGCGAGCTGCCGGACATGCTCGCCGATAGCCTGGCGCTGGGACCCGTGACCGTCCTGACGAACGCGACGCTGCTCGGCGACCGGGCCGTGGACCGACTCGCGCGTCTGGCGGAGGGCTCGCCCTACTCGTTGGAGGTGCGGGTGAGCCTCGACGGCGTGACCGCGCCCGTCAACGACGCGATCCGGGGTGAGGGCACCTTCGCCCGTGCCCTGGACGGCACCCGCCGGCTGGTGCAGGCGGGATTCCTGCCGATCCTCACGGCCATGCAGCACTGGCCGGACGCGGAGTCCGACGCGGTGCTGGACGGGTTCCGGTCCTTGCTGGCCGGTCTGGGCTACCGGCAGCCCCGCATCAAGATCCTCCCCCCTCTGCGCATCGGCGGCGAAGCGAGCCGCACCCACGGCTACGCGTCCGAGGAACGGGTGACCGCGGAGATGGTCGAGGCGCTGGGGACGGACGCGCTGTTGTGCGCCTCGGCGCGACTGGTGACGGCCCGGGGCGTGTGGGTCTGTCCCATCCTGTTGGACGATCCGGCCGCGCGGGTGGCCGACACGCTGGAGGAGGCGGTCGACGTACCGGCTCGCCTCGAACAGAGCGCCTGCTACACCTGCTGGCTGCACGGCGCGCTCTGCGCCAACGTGTCCGTGGCGCAGGCGGCGGGCCAGTGACGGAGGCCGGCCGCGCGGGGACACCCGGGCGCGAGCGCGATGGAGATCCGTGGACGGACGTGCCCCGTCACAGCCGCGTGGCGCTGTTCGGCGGGATCTACTCCAACCACGTAGCCCTGGCGCGAGCGATCGACGATGCCCGCGACCGCGGTGCCGATGCGGTGTACGCGCTGGGCGACCTGGGCGCCTTCGGCCCCCACCCCGACAAGGTGTTCCCCCTCCTGGAGCGCGAGGGCATCCCGGTCGTGCGTGGCAACTACGACGACTCGATCGCACGTGGGCTGGACGACTGCCAGTGCGGATACACCGATCCGCGGGACAACCACTTCGCCCGTCTCTCCTACGAGTATACGCTCGCGCACACGGCGTCCGCGCACCGCGCCCGCATGGCCACCTTCCCGGAGGCGCTCCGCTTCCGCGTGGGCGATCTCCGCGTCCTGGCCTGCCACGGCAGTCCCCGGCGCATGAACGAGTTCCTCTGGGAATCGGCGACGCCCACCCATTTCCTGGAGCGGCTCACCCGCCACTACGACACGGACGTGATCGTCGGCACCCACACCGGCCTGCACTGGCAGCGGCAGGTGGGGCCGCACGCCTGGTACGTCAATGCCGGCGCGCTGGGCCGTCCCGCCAACGACGGGCGCACGGAGGTGTGGTATGCCCTCATCGAAGCGGACGGGAAGGGTGCCCTGCAGACCCGGTTCGTCCCGCTGGCCTACGACCACGAAGCCCTGGCGGACGAGATGCGCGACGAGCGGTTGCCGGAGGAGTTCATCGCCACCATCCGCACGGGGTGGTGGACCACCTGTCTGGAGGTGCTCCCCGGGAAGGAGCGGGCGCGCGGGCGGTACTGAGGCTGCCGCGGATCGGCGGCAGCCCGCTCAGACCGTGACCGGCGCCTCGGACAGCGCGGTCCCCAGGAGCGCATCGTAGGAGCCGGCGCGACGCAGCACGGCCCGGACCCGGACCGCGAGACGGGACGCATCGACCGGCTTGCGCAGATAGTCGTCGGCGCCGGCCTCGATCAGCTCGATCTCGAGGTTCGGGTCCTGCTCGGCGGTGAGCACCACGACCGGAAGCGCCGCCATGCGCGCGGAGGTCCGGATGCGCTGCAGGACCTCGGCGCCCCCCATGCGTGGCATGTTGAGGTCCAGGAGCACCAGGGACGTGTCGTCGTTCATCTCCAGGTGCATCACGGCCGTGTCGCCATCGGACGCCTCGTCGACGTCGAAGCCGCGCGCTTCCAGGATGGTGCGGGCCAGCAAGCGTACCTCGGGGGAGTCGTCCACCACCAGGATGCGCGGCCGCGTGCGGGTGGGCACCACGACCGCCAGGGTGGGGGGCAGGTTGCGCTCGACCTCGAGCAGGGAGGTCTGGCCGCTCCGCACGCGGTCGAACATCGCTTCTTCGAGCGTGTGACGCTCGACGCTCTCGAGCGCTTCGGCGAAGGCACGCCGTGCGATCGCTCCCGGCAGCGCGTCGGTGATGGCCACCGTACCGGTGACCAGGGTCTCACCGCTGAACCCGGTCTGATGGCAGGACTCGCAGCCGCTGGCGTGCGCGGCGGGCGTGACCCCGTACGCCGAGGCCAGGCTGCGCTCCCGCGACGGCAGCCGGTCCATCGTCTGGACCGGGTGCGCGCAGTGCGGGCAGAGGGTCCGGAGCGAGCTGTGCTGCACGATCGCGCGCAGGGCGTGCGCGGCGCGCTCCGGGCCCACCTCCTCCGGCGCGAGCTCGTCCACCGCGGCGGCCGGGCTGTTGGCCTCCACGGCGGTGACGATCCACGTCCCGGATCCGGCGGCCTCCAGGGCGAGCCGGGCCGCGTCGGGGTCGTCCAACCGGCCGAGCACGACGGCGGTGGGCGTGTCGTCGAGCGCCTGGGCCAGCGCCTCGCCGAAGCGGAAGCCCGCGTCGGGATCGGCCTGGATCTGCCGGATGTCCGCGAGCGGCGCCGGGAGGGACGAGTCCACCAGGGTGACCGGGCCCAGGGGCACGAGGGCCTGCGCGAAGGCGGTCAGGAGCGTCTCGCGGCCCCGGCCGGGAGGCCCGGCGAGGAGCACGAGCCCCGGCGGCCCGTCCAGCACGGCCCGCAGCGCGTCGGATTCCGCCAGGGGGAGGCCGAGATCGGTCAGCGTGGGCCGCAGCGACGGATCCGTGACCCGCACCACGACGCTCTCGACCGCGCGGCCGGGCTCGGAGCGCACGCGCATCACGAACCGCCGACCGTCCACGGAGGCGCTGAACTGGCCTTCCTGCGGGCCCGAGCGCTCCGCGAGGTCGAGTCGCGCGAGCTCCTTGAGGCGGCGCACGACGCGCACCAGCGCCGGATACGGGAGGTGCATGAAATGCTGGAGCTCGGTGCCGATCCGGAACTGGACCTGCCCGCCCTCGGCGGTACCGGCCACCCGCACCTCCGAGGCGCCCACCGCGGTCGCCTGGCGCAGCGTGCGCTTGACCAGGCTCGCCACCGGACGGGTGTCGGAATAGGAGTCGGCCGGCGCGCCCAGCGTCTGGTCCCGCACGATCTCGACGTCGTCGCGGGCCACCTCGGCGGCCAGGTTCTGCAGCACGAACTCGATGATCCGGCTGCGGGAATAGCAGTGGTCGATCGCGTCCTGCAGGGGGCCGGGCGCCGCGACCTGGAAGACCGCGCGGCGTCCGGAGAGGAACTGGAGGTCCTGCTCGGCGTGGGCGTTCGTCGGGTCGGCCGTCGCCGCGACGATGACCTGGTCGGAAGCCCGGAGCGGCAGGATGCCGTGCTTGCGGGCGGTCTGCTCGGGGAGGAGCTTCGCGGCGTGGGGCTCGGCAGCGGCCAGATCGGCGAGCTTCAGGCGGAAATGGGCGGCCACCCGCTCCGCGAGGGCCTCCTCGGAGAGGCTGCTCCGCTGGGCGATCTCGGCCCACGCCGCCCGGACCTGGCTGAACGGGGGGTTCGGATCCAGCGCCAGCCCGCGCAGGCCCGCGGCCTCCGCGACGTCCTCCAGCCAGTGCCGTCCAGGTGTGCGAGTCGTGTACACGCCTTCCCCATCGAAAGGGAATCCGTGCCGCCCGGACCAGGTCCGAACGGCGGAATCCGTTGATTCCCCGGGCCGGCGGCCGTCCGGGCGCGGGGCGACGCGGTCCGGATTTCAAGAGGCATGCCAGGGGCGGGAGCCCTTCTCCGGCGCTCCTCCCCGTCCCATCTTGGCGCTCCATGCAGATCGCCTATGTGGACGGCCCCCGGTTCCGGCGCTCGCTCCTGGCCGCGTGCGGCTACGCCGAACGCCGGCGTCAGGATCTCAACCGGATCAACGTCTTTCCCGTCCCGGACGGGGACACCGGCACGAACCTGGCGCTGACCGTGCGCGCCATCGCCGAACAACTCCGGTCCAACGCGGACCGGGACGTGGGCGCCGTGGCCAGGCGCGCCGCCGAAGCCTCGGTCCTGGGAGCCCGTGGCAATTGCGGCATGATGCTCTCCCACTTCCTCCTGGGGTTCGCGGAGCGGGTGGGCTCGGCCGAGCGCATCTCCACCCACGACTTCGGGTGCGCGCTGGCCTCCGGCGTCGAGCGCCTCACGGGGGCGCTGGAGCGCCCGGTGGAAGGCACCATGCTCACGGTGATGCGCGACACCGCGGAGGCCGCCCACCAGACGCGCACGGACGACTTCCTGCCCTTCCTGGAGCGCATCCTGGCGGTGGCCCGCACATCCCTCGCGCGGACCCCCGACCTGCTTCCGGCGCTGCGCAAGGCGGGCGTGGTGGATGCGGGCGCCAAGGGCTTCGTGAGCCTCCTCGAGGGGGTCGTGCTGTTCGTGCACGGGGATCCGCTCGTCGAGGCGGCGGAGTCCTTCGACTCCGCCCCGGACGCGGCTGCGGTCGCTGCGGTCGACTACCCCGCCGAGAGCGAGACCTACCGCTTCTGCACGGAAGCGCTGGTGCGCGGGACGGACCTGCCCGATCGCGACCAGGTGCGGGTGCGGCTGCAGGGGCTGGGGGACTCGCTCATCGTCATCCGGGCCGAGGGTCTGCTCAAGCTGCACATCCACACGGACGACCCCGAGGCGGTCTTCCGGTACCTGCGCTCGGTGGGCACGCTGACCGCGCACAAGGCGGAGGACATGCGGGCGCAGCACGAGGTGGTCGAGCGCGCCGCGGCGTCGGGACACCTCACGCTGGCGCGGCGACCGGTCTCGGTGGTGATGGACTCGTCCGGGGACGTCCCCGACGACGTGCGCCGTCAGCACGGCATCCACGTGGTGCCGCTCATGCTGATGGAGGGCGAGCGCGCGTTGCGCGACCGGGTGGACATCACCGCGGAGGAGTTCCACCGCCGCATGCAGGACGGCGGTCCCCTGCCCACCACGTCGCAGCCGCCCCCCGGTGCCTTCGTCGAGGCCTATCGTGCGGCCGCCCAGGACGGGGAGACCGTGCTGTCCGTGGTGCTCGGCTCCGCGCTCTCGGGGACCCACACCTCCGCCCGGACGGCGGCCACGGCGGTGCCGGACGCGGACGTGCGGGTCTTCGACTCGCGGGCGGCCTCGGCGCTCCTCGGTCTGCTGGCGCTGAAGGCTGCCGAGCTGGGCGAAGCCGGTGTCGCGCCGGACGAGATCCTCGAGACGCTGGAGCGCATCCGCGACCGGTCGGGCATCGTCTTCACGGTCGACACCTTCGACCGCCTGCTGGCCTCGGGTCGGGTGGGGAAGGGGCGGGCCTTGCTGGGCTCCCTGCTCAACGTCAAGCCCATCCTGGGCCTCTCGCGGGACGGCAAGGTGGTCCCGGTCGGCAAGGTGATGGGCCGTGAGCGCCTGCTCCCCGCGGTGCTGGACCTGCTGGCGCGGGAGATCCCCGAGGATCATCCGGTCCGGTTCGGGCTGGTGCACGTCGCCTGTCCCGAAGTGATCGAAGGGGTGGCGAGCGCCCTGCGCGCGCGCTTCGGGGAGGTGGATGTCTGGACCCTGCCGGCCACGCCGGTCATCGCCACGCACACCGGTCCGGGCGCGTGGGCCGTGGCCTACCTGGTGGAGGACCCGCTGTAGACGGGACGGTCCCGCGCGTAGCGCGTCAGCGCAGCTTCAGGCGACCCTGCACGAGGAGCGCGTAGGTCGCGCGCTGGGCGGCACTGGGCTCGATCGGCAGGCCGACCAGCTGCGCCCGAGCCCCACGCTCGCGCGGCAGGTGCAGCACGAGCCGGTCGAGCGGGGTGGGAGGGACGTGTGGGTGGCGTCGGCCGCTCGCGTCCACCTCCACCGCGTCCCCCGGGGCGGACCACTCGGCCAGACGGCAGCCGAAGTCCAACCAGGCTTCGATCGGGTCGGCAGCACCGCTGGCGATGCTCGGCACCAGTTCGTCGCGATAGAACGCGGTCGCGCGCTCGTAGCTCTCCGGGTCCTGTCCCTTCAGCTCCCGCATGCGCTCACGGTAGTACTCGCGCGGGTCGCGTGCGCCCCGGGCCGCGAGGGCCTCCTCGAAGCGTGCGTCGGCCGTCTGTTGCGGATCGGCGGACATCCAGTGCGAGCCCTCAGCCGCCGGCGGCCATGGAGTCGAGGAACTCCTTGTTGCTGGCCGTGCGGCGCATGCGCTCGAGCAGGAAGTGGATGGACTCCGTGGACGGCATGTCCGCCAGGAAGTTGCGCAGCAGGTATACGCGGTTCAGCTCCGCCTCGGAGAGCAGCAGCTCCTCCTTGCGGGTACCCGAACGGTTGATGTCGATGGCGGGGAAGACGCGCTTGTCGGCGATGTGGCGGTCGAGGATGAGCTCCATGTTGCCGGTGCCCTTGAACTCCTCGAAGATCACTTCGTCCATGCGGCTGCCGGTCTCGATGAGCGCCGTGGCGATGATCGTGAGCGATCCACCCTCGTCGATGTTGCGGGCCGCGCCGAAGAAGCGTTTGGGCTTGTGCAGCGCGTTGGCGTCCACGCCGCCCGACAGGATCTTGCCCGAGTGCGGGACGGTCACGTTGTAGGCGCGCGCCAGGCGGGTGATCGAGTCCAGAAGGATGACCACGTCGCGTCCGTGTTCCACCAGCCGCTTGGCCTTCTCCAGCACCATCTCGGCCACCTGCGTGTGGCGGTCGGCGGGCTCGTCGAACGTGGAGGAGATCACCTCGGCCCGGACGTTCTCCTCCATGTCGGTCACCTCTTCGGGCCGCTCGTCGATGAGCAGCACGATCAGGTAGACCTCCGGATAGTTGGTGGCGATGGAGTTGGCCATCTTCTGCAGCAGGGTCGTCTTTCCCGCCTTGGGCGGGGAGACGATGAGGCCGCGCTGTCCTTTGCCGATCGGCGCGATCAGGTCCACGACGCGCATCGCGAGCGGGTTGTCCTCGACCTGCTCCAGACGGAGACGGTGCTCGGGATAGCGTGGCCGTAGATTGTCGAACGCGATCCGGTGCTTGGCCTTCTCGGGCTCGTCCCCGTTGACGGTCTCCACCTTGAGCAGCGCGAGATAGCGCTCTCCATCCTTGGGGGGACGCACCTGACCCAGGATCGTATCGCCGGTGCGCAGATCGAAGCGCTTGATCTGCGATGGGCTGACGTAGATGTCGTCGGGACCGTAGAGGTAGTTCCAGTCCTGCGAGCGCAGGAACCCGTAGCCTTCCGGCAGGATCTCGAGCACACCTTCCCCGCGTAGCACGACCTCGCTGTCGAGGAGGTTCTGCTCGATGCGGAAGATCAGATCCTGCTTGCGCATCCCGGAGTAGTTCTGGATGCTGAGCTCTTCGGCCATCTCATGGAGCTCGGGGATGCTCTTGCTCTTGAGTTCGGCGATGTCCACGGGAGGGAGGCTCCTGGGTCGTCGGGGAACGGCCCAAAGACGCGGGGGAGTCGGATGGCGGTCGTTGGCGCGTTCCGGCCGGACCGCGCGGAGGCTCAGGGGTCGAGCCCGAGTCTAGGGGCGGCCCACCCACCCGGTCAAGACTCGCCTTGACAGCCCCCCGTGCCGGGCAGAACGTACCTCTCCTTTCTCCTCATCGTCGGTTCCGGAGGGTGTGTGCCGCGGCACAATCGCACGGGCAAGGGTGTCGATCAGAGGGACCAGCCCTATCGCATCGACTACCAGCCCGACTGGCTGCGCCGCGTGAAGGTGACCCGGAAGCTCCTTTCCGGTCGCCAGTCCACCATGAACCTCTTCCGCAACCCGTCTCCGTATCGGCAGTCGGAGCCCGGTTCCACGACGCGCACCGCCGTGGCCTCGGAAGACGGACACATCGACTTCGCGATCACCGTCACGGATCCGCGCATGCGGGTTCGCCGCGTGACGGTCACGTACGAGCTCGACCCGCCGGAACGCGCCCCGCGGGGAAGGCGCGGCGGAGCGGTACGCGGTGAGGAAGTGGTCTTCACGTTCGAGGACGGACTGAAGCAGGGGCCCACCGGACGCTGATCCCCGACATCCCCGTGTCCGACCTCGACCGGGCCGGGAGCGAAGAGTCGCCATGCCTACACTCCTGAAGGTGCTGTTCGGCGCCATCGGGCGCGCGATCTTCGATCTCGCCGCGGGGATCGGTCGGTGGGGACAGCTGGTGTTCGCCACGGCCCGGAGCGTTCCGCGGCTGCGCGAGTGGTTCCGGCATCTGCCCGCCCAGATGGCGCGCATCGGGGTCGAGTCCGTCCCCATCGCCGCGTTCATCGCGCTCTTCACCGGCGTCGTGCTCGCGTTGCAGGCCTCCTACACCTTCACCGGCGCCATCCCCCTGTACTTCGTGGGCACGCTGGTGGGCAAGACCATGATCCTGGAGTTGGGGCCTGTGCTCACCGGGCTGGCGCTCTCCGGACGCGTCGGCGCCAACATCGCGGCCGAGCTCGGCACCATGCGCGTCACCGAGCAGATCGACGCGCTGGAAACGCTCGGGTACGATCCGATCGACTATCTCGTCACGCCGCGCGTGGTGGCGGGGGTGGCCATGTTCCCCGCCGTCATGGTGCTGGCCACCACGGTCGGCGTCATCGCCGGGTGGCTCACCGCGCTCGGCCTGCTCGACATGAGCACCCCGGAGTTCCTGAAGGGGCTCCGCCTGTTCTTCGAGCCTTTCGACGTGCAGTTCGCCATCATCAAAGGACTGAGCTTCGGCGCCATCCTGACGTCCATCGGCTGCTTCTTCGGCTTCACCACACAGGGAGGGGCCGAAGGGGTCGGGCGCTCCACGACGCGGGCGGTGGTGGTGAGCAGCATGGCCATCCTGGTCCTCGACGCGTTCTGGGCCGCGGCGCTGCTGTGAGCATCCGTCTGGTGGGCCTGCACAAGTCGTTCGGGACCAAGACGGTCCTGGACGGCGTCGACCTGGAGGTCGCGGAAGGCGGCACCGTCGCCGTCATGGGCAGTTCGGGGGTGGGCAAGTCCGTGCTGCTGAAACACGTGGTCGGGCTGCTCCGTCCGGATCGGGGCGAGATCTGGGTGGACGGGGACAACGTGAACGGGCTGTCGGGAGAGGGGCTGCGGGATCTGCGGCGCAAGGTGGGGTACGTCTTCCAGTTCGCCGCCCTGTTCGACTCGCTGACGATCGCCGACAACATCTGCCTCGGCCTGCGCCGGCTCCCCGACTGGGACGACGCCCGCATCCGGGAGCGCGTGGAGGAGTGCCTCCACCTGGTGGACCTCGAGGGGTATGGCGAGCGCTTCCCGGCCCAACTGTCCGGCGGGCAGCGCAAGCGGGCGGGGTTGGCCCGGGCCATCGCGACCCGGCCCCGCTACCTGCTCTACGACGAGCCCACCACCGGGCTGGACCCGGTCACCACCACCGTGATCGACCGCCTCATCATGCGGATGCGTGACGAGCTCGGCGTCACGAGCGTGGTGATCACGCACGATCTGACGTCCGCCTTCCGGGTATCGGACCGGGTGGCGATGCTGCATGACGGGAGGATCCGCTTCTTCGGGACCCCCCAGGAGATCCAGGAGGCCACCGATCCCGTCGTGCGCGGGTTCGTGGCGGGGCTCCCCGAGCTGTTCGAGGAGGCGACATGAGACGCAAGGAAGTGCTCGTCGGTCTGGTGATCGTCCTGGCGACGGCCGTGGCGGTCGGCGGCACGCTCTTCCTGAAGGGAGCCTCGCTGCGCCGGAACATGACGCCGATGCAGGCGCTGCTCTTCGAGGCCGGGCAGCTCGCGCCGGGCAATTCGGTCAAGTTCCGCGGTGTGGCCATCGGTCGGGTGGAGGAGATCCGGGTCGCGCCGTCGGGGAGGGCCGTCGCCGTGGATCTATTGGTCCAGCGTGACGTCAATCTGCCGCAGGACGCGGCCGTGGTCGTCTCGCCGGAGTCGCTCTTCGGGGACTGGCAGGTCGAGATCGTGTCACGCGCGGACTTCCCGAGCTACGACTTCCTCGTCGTCGACGGGTCGCAGGCCCTGCCGGGCCACACCCTGCCCGACCTGTCGCGCCTCACCGCGACGGCGGACGAGATCGCCGAGAACCTGACCGTGCTGACGGACCGCGTGGAGCTGGCCTTCACGGAGGAGACCGCGCGCAACCTGGCGCGGGCGATCGACAACATCGGCTCCGTCAGCGACGAGCTGAATCGCCTCGTGACGCAGCAGGCGCGCTCCGTGGAGCAATTGACCGCGGAAGTGGCCGAGACCGCCGCCGAGGTGGGGGCGGCGTCGCAGGAAGCGGGTGCCACCTTCGCGCGCGTCAACCGCATGCTGGACAGCGGAGCGGCCGACTCCACCCTCGGCGACGCCCGCGAGACCCTGGCGGCCCTGCGTTCCGCCTCCACGCGGCTGGATGCGACCCTGGCGCAGGTGGATTCCACGTTGGCGGTGGGCGCCTCGGCCCTCGGTCGCTTCGAGCGCATCGGGGCCTCCATCGAGTCCGGCGAGGGGACGTTGGGGCTGCTCCTGTCCAACAACGAGCTGGCCGTGCGCGCCGAGGCCGTGCTGACCCAGCTCGACCTGCTGCTGGCCGACTTCCGCGAGAACCCCCAGCGGTACGTGCGCCTGTCCATCTTCTGAGGCGATCCGGCCCCCGCCGGGCCGTTGCTCTGAGGAGTGTGGGGGTTATTGTTGAGCGCTTCCCAGGCGCCCGCGGGACGGTGGGGGCCTGCTCCGCCCCCCGCGCCCGCAGGCCCTCCCCACTTCTCCAGCGATCTGCCCGATGGCTTCCGACGACATCCGCGACCTGATCATCATCGGGGGCGGCCCCACCGGCCTCTTCGGTGCCTTCTACGCGGGGCTGCGCGGCCTCCGTACCGCCATCATCGACTCCCTTCCCGAGCTCGGGGGTCAGCTCACGGCCCTCTATCCCGAGAAGTACGTGTTCGACGTGGGCGGGATCCCGCGGATCCTGGCCAAGGACCTGGCCCGCGACCTGGTGGCCCAGGGGCTCCAGTTCGGTGCCGAGACGATCCTGGACGAGGAGCTGGGCGGGCTCCAGCGGGAGGACGATCACTGGCGCCTCGTGGGCCGCACCGGCGAGTACCGGGCCCGGGCCCTGCTGATCGCGGGCGGGAAGGGGGCCTTCGAGCCCCGGCACCTGGAGGTGCCGGGCTACCACGAGCTGATGGGCCGGGGCGTGTACTATGCGGTCAAGGACCCCGAATCCTATCGCGGCAAGCGCGTGGTGATCGTGGGCGGGGGCGATTCGGCCCTGGACTGGACGCTGGCCTTGAAGGATGTCGCCAGCCAGGTGGTGCTGCTCCACCGCCGGGACGGATTCCGGGCGCACGAGCAGTCGGTCGAGGCGCTGCAGGCCGCCGTGGTGGCCGGAACCGTCGACCTGCGCACCTTCCACGAGGTGCGCTGCGTGGAGGGTCGGGAACTCGTGGAGGCGGTCACCGTGTTCGACAACCGGACGGACCTCGACGACCGCCTGGCCGCCGATGCCTTGCTGTGCTTCCTGGGCTTCAAGCCGGACCTGGGGCCCATCAAGGAGTGGGGCCTCGACATCCGCAAGAACCGCATCCTCGTCACGTCGCTGATGGAGACCAACCTGCAGGGCGTCTACGCCGCGGGAGACATCGTCGACTACGACGGGAAGCTCGACCTCATCGCCACCGGGTTCGCCGAGGCGGCCATCGCCGTGAACAACGCGGCCCGCTTCCTCGACCCGTCGGCCCGGGTCAACCCCGGCCACTCCACGAACCTCAAGATCTTCGAGAACAAGTGAGGCCTTCGATGCAGCGCGAGAAGCTGGTCATCGTCGGATCGGGTCCTGCCGCCTGGACGGCTGCCATCTACGCGGCCCGGGCCGACCTGGAGCCCCTGGTGTTCGAAGGGGAGCCCAGCCGCGAGATGATCCCCGGCGGTCAGCTCATGTTCACCACCGAGGTGGAGAACTACCCCGGGTTCCCCGAGTCCATCACCGGTCCGGAGATGATGCAGAAGTTCCGCGACCAGGCGGTGCGCTTCGGCACCCGGGTGGTCTCGGAGAACGTCGACCGCGTGGATCTGTCCGAGCGGCCGTTCCGGGTGGAGCCGAGCCGCAGCGAGCCGCTCCTCGCCGAGACCCTCATCGTCGCCACCGGGGCCCGGGCCAACTGGCTGGGTCTGGACAACGAGACCCGTCTGGCGCAGTCGGGGGGTGGCGTGTCCGCCTGTGCGGTCTGCGACGGCGCCCTTCCGCACTACCGCGGGAAGCGGCTGGTGGTCGTCGGAGGCGGCGACTCCGCGATGGAGGAGGCGCTCTATCTCACGAAGTTCGCGGGCGAAGTGGTGATCGTGCACCGTCGCGACGAATTCCGCGCCTCGCGCATCATGGCCGACCGCGTGCTCGCCCACGAGAAGATCCGCGTGCTGTGGAACCGCACCGTCGTGGACGTGATCGGCGATCAGGAGGTCACCGCCATCCAGCTCGAGGACGTCCGGACCGGCGCACGGGAGGAGCTGGAGATCGGCGGCCTGTTCGTGGCCATCGGACACACGCCCAACACCGGCTTCCTGGATCGGCAGATCGAGCTGGATGCACAGGGCTACGTGCAGATCCAGCAGCCGTTCCGCACGCTGACGAGCGTCGAGGGCGTGTTCGCCGCCGGGGACGTCATGGACAGCTACTACCGGCAGGCCATCACATCGGCGGGAACGGGGTGCATGGCGGCCCTGGACGCCGAGCGCTTCCTGGCCCACCACGAGGTGGCGGTCCCGCCGGTCTCCCACCGGACCTGACGCGGCCCCGTCCCGGGGTCAGCCCAGGGCCAGGCCTCCGTCCACCAGGATGACGTCCCCCGTGACGTAGCGGGCGTCGGCCAGGAAGAGCGCCGCGTCCACGACGTCCTGGGGTGTGCCCAGCCGGTCGAGCAGCGTCTTGCCCCGCTCGCGGTCGAGCTCGGAGTCGCTCGTGCCCTCCGGAGGGAGCACCGTTCCGGGCGCGATGGCGTTGACCCGGACCGCGGGCGCGAAGGCCTTGGCCATCACCTTGGTCAGGTGCAGCAGCGCCGCCTTCGACACCGAATGGTGTGGATAGCGCGTCCAGGGGCGGAAGGCCGAGATGTCGACGATGTTGACGATGCAGCCCCGGCTGGCCTGGAGCAGCGGCGCGGCGTGCTTCGACATCAGGAAAGGCCCGCGCAGGTTGACGCCCATCACCTCGTCCCACTCCGTGGCGTCGATCGCCAGGAGCTGGTTCTCGCGGAAGGTGGAGGCGCTGTTGATGAGCACGTCCAGCCGTCCCAGCTCCTGCCCGACCGACTCCAGCATCCGGGAGACCTGGTCTTCGCTGGCGACGTCCCCTTGGAGCAGCAGGCAGCGCCGTCCGCCCTTCTCGATGCGACGCGCGAGCGCGCGCGCCTCCTTGTCGGAGCTCTTGTAGTTCAGCGCGACGTCATAGCCCCGCTCCGCGAACCCGCGGCACAGCGCGGCGCCCACGCGCACGGCGCCGCCCGTCACCATGACCACCCTGTCTCGCTCTGCCACCGCCGCTGCCACTCCTGGTGCCGGTCCGCGCTGCCTCAAGCTACCCGCGCGGCGGTGGACCGGGCTACCTTTGCTACCCGAGGATGTCCCGACCCGCCGCAGGAGCAGCCCATGGACCTGTCGACACACGTGGCCCTCGTCACCGGCGGTACCCGCGGGATCGGCCGCGCGATCGTCCAGCGACTCCTGGAGGAGGGCGCCCGGGTCGCCCTCTGCGCCCGCTCCGCCGGGGACGTCGAGGCGGCCGTCCAGGAGTTGAGCGCGTCCCATGGGGACCGGGTGTTCGGCAGGTCGTGCGACGTGCGGGACGCCGGATCGGTGCGGACCACCGTGGATGCGGTGGTACAGCGCTTCGGTCGCCTCTCCGTCCTGGTCAACAATGCCGGCCTGGGTGTGTTCGCCCCGCTGGGTGAGCTCTCCGTGGACGACTGGCAGCTCCAGATCGACACCAACCTGGGCGGCGTCTTCCACTGCTCGACCGCGGCGCTTCCCCATCTGGCCGACGCCGGCGGAGCCTGGATCATCAACGTGGGATCCCTGGCCAGCCGCAATGCCTTCGCGGGCGGGGTGGGCTACAATGCCTCCAAGTTCGGCCTGCTGGGCATGACCGAAGCCATGATGCTCGACGTGCGCTACCAGGACATCCGCGTCAGCCTGGTGATGCCCGGGAGCGTCAACACCGAGTTTCGCGGACGGACGGTCGAGGAGGACACCTGGCGACTGACCTCGGACGACGTGGCCCGGGCGGTCGTGGACCTGCTCCGCTATCCAGCCAATGCGCACGTGAGCCGGGTCGAGCTCCGGCCGTCCCAACCACCCCGCAACTGAAGGAAGGAACCACCCCATGAGCTCCACGACCCGCGTCGAGCGCGATTCGCTCGGTGAGGTGCAGGTCCCCGCGGACGCGCTCTACGGCGCGCAGACCCAACGCGCGGTGGAGAACTTCCCCATCAGCGGCCGGCCCTTCGGCCGTCGGTTCATCGAGGCGTTGGGGATCGTCAAGCGCGCCGCGGCCCGCACCAACGAAGAGCTGGGCGGCTTGGATGCCACGCTGGCCGCCGCCATCGGCGAGGCGGCGGGAGAGGTGAGCAGCGGCCGCTGGGACGCGCAGTTCCCGATCGACGTGTACCAGACCGGCTCCGGCACGTCGACCAACATGAACGCCAACGAGGTGATCGCCACCCGCGCCACGCAGATCCTGGGGGGGGACCCGCGGGTCCATCCCAACGATCACGTCAACATGGCGCAATCGTCCAACGACGTGATCCCCACGGCCATCCACGTATCGGGAGCCCTGGCGCTGCACCGGGACCTGCTGCCCGCGCTGGACGAGCTTGCGACCGCGCTGGAGCAGAAGGCCCAGGCCTTCGACGACATCGTGAAGTCCGGGCGGACACACCTCATGGACGCCACGCCCGTGCGCCTGGGGCAGGAGTTCGGCGGGTACGCCGCCCAGGTGCGGCGGGGGATGGAGCGCGTGGAACGCGCCATCGCCGAGCTGGAGGAGCTCGCCCTCGGGGGGACGGCGGTCGGCACCGGCATCAACACGCACCCCGAGTTCGCCGCGAAGACCATCGCGCGGATCTCCGAGGCCACGGGCCTGTCCTTCCGGGAAGCCGACAACCACTTCGAGGCCCAGGGTGCCCGCGACGCGGTCGTGAGCGCGTCGGGAGCCCTGAACACGGTGGCGGTCTCGCTCATGAAGATCGCCGACGACATCCGCTGGCTGGCGAGCGGCCCCACGTCCGGCCTGGCCGAGATCCAGCTTCCCGCCGTCCAGCCGGGCAGCTCCATCATGCCGGGCAAGGTCAATCCCGTGCTCAGCGAAGCGCTCATGATGGTGGCTGCCCGGGTGGCGGGGAACCACACCACCATCACGGTCGGCGGAAGCCGCGGGAACTTCGAGCTCAACGTCATGATGCCGGTGATGGTCGACGCGTTGCTCGAATCCATCCTGCTCCTCGCGGGCGGCGCACGCGCCTTCACGCGTCGGTGCGTGGTGGGCATCGAGCCCAACCGTGAGCGCATCCGGGAGCTGCTGGAGAAGAACCCGGCCATCGCGACCGCGCTCAACCTGTTCATCGGCTACGACCGGGCCGCGGAGGTGGCCAAGGAATCCGCCAAGCGCGGCGCTTCCGTGCGGGACGTGGTGCGCGAGAAGGGGCTTCTGCCGGAGGACCAGCTGGACACGGCGCTGGACGTCCGTTCCATGACCGAGCCCGGTCTTCCGCGAGGCTGAAGCGGGGTGCGCCGCGGCACGCATCCTGCGGATGGTGGGAGCGGCGGGAACGCTTGGACGGGACCGGCCCCGCACGGTATATTGGACAGCGAATATCGAGCGTGCTGAAGGGATTTCATTATTGAGCCAACAAAAGTGAAGCCGGGACTGACTCCCGAAGCCGACGACCTGCCCCCGAGGGGGACTTCGGACGCAACGGGGGAGTCACCATTCCTTGGACCCGGGCTTCAATAACCCCCTTCAGTACGTTCAACCCGGTCGGGCCGACGCCTCACGAGGCGCCGGCCCGATCTTCGTTCCGGGCGGCGGGCCCCCGTCGACCACCCCTCCCGTCCGGCCCCGGGAGCATCGGGATGGCCGCGGCGGCCGTTGCGCTCTCCGGGCGGGACCGTTTCCGGAAGGCCGGGGGTAGCGGTGACCGGATTCCCGGCGGGGTCCGGCACCAGAGGGAAGGGGCCGGACCGCCGGGCCTGGTGGGAGAGTCCAGAATGCCGAGAGTCCGCGTGACGCGGCGCCTCCATTTCAGCGCCGCCCACCGCCTGCATCGGCCGGATTGGCCGGAGGAACGCAACCAGGCCGTCTTCGGCGACTGCGCCAATCCCAACTGGCACGGACACAACTACGAAGTGGACGTCACGGTCGAGGGAGAGGTGGATCCCGAGACCGGATTCGTGCTGGATCTGAAGGTGCTGCGGGACGCGGTGGAACGGCACGTCCTGGCGGACGTGGACCATCGCAACCTGAACACCGAGGTGCCGTGGCTGTCCGGGACCAACCCGACCACCGAGAACGTCGCGGTGGCCATGTGGCACCGCATCGTCGATCACCTGCCGGACGCCGTGGAGCTGGTCCGGATCACCCTGTGGGAGACGCCGCGCAACTATGTCGAGTACGATGGACGGTAGTGCCCCCGTGACCGCAGTGCCCGGCGCCGACGTGGCGTCCGCCCTGGCGCAGGCCAGCTTCCCCGAGCTGGTCGCGGAGATGCTGCGACGGCTGGGGGAGGATCCGGGCCGCGAAGGTCTGCTCCGTACGCCCGAGCGGGTGGAGAAGTCCATGCGGTTCCTGACGCGCGGCTACGCGCTCACGGCGGCCGATGCGCTGGGGGAAGGGATCTTCCAGGAGCCGCACAACAACATGGTGCTCGTGAAGGACATCGAGATGTACTCGCTGTGCGAGCACCACATGCTGCCCTTCATCGGGAAGGTCCACCTGGCCTACATCCCCTCCGGACGCATCATCGGGCTGAGCAAGGCGGCCCGCCTCGTCGAGGTCTATGCGCGTCGCTTCCAGGTGCAGGAGCGTCTGACGGAGCAGATCGCGCAGGCGCTGTGGGACGCCATCCGTCCCCAGGGGGTCGGCGTGGTCGTGGAGGCCTTCCACCTCTGCATGATGATGCGCGGCGTGGAGAAGCAGAACTCCAAGACCATCACCTCCGCCATGCGGGGCGTCTTCCTCGAGAACGAGGGCACGCGCAGCGAGTTCCTGCGCTACGCGATGACGCCGCACAGCCCGCTGGGGTCGTAGCGCCGTGCAGGGAAGGAGCGTCCTGGTCACCGGGGCCACCCAAGGGATCGGCGGTGCGGTGGCCGAGATCCTCGTCGCCGCGGGCGCGCGGGTCGTGATCGCTGCGCGCACGGAAAGCCGACTGCGCTCCTCCGCGGAGCGCCTGGGCTGCGACTGGCTGGCCGTGGACCTGGCCACCCCGGCCGCGGTCGAGCGGACGGCGGACCAGGTCCGGACCCGTCTGGGCGCGGTGCCCGACGCCGTCGTCAGCGCCGCCGGGGCCTTTGCGCTGTCGGACGTGGAGCGGACGTCGGCCGAGGCCCTGGAACGGATGCTCGCCCTGAATCTGCGCGTGCCCTTCGACTGGATCCGGTGCTTCCTGCCGGAGATGAAGGCGCGGGGACACGGAGACCTGCTGCACGTGGGCTCCGTGGCCGGGCGCAGGGCCTTCCCCGGGAATGCCGGCTACAGCGCCTCCAAGTTCGGGCTGCGCGGATTGCACGAGGTCCTGGTCGCGGAGTTGGCCGGGACGGGGGTGCGCAGCACGCTGATCGAGCCGGCCGCGGTCGACACCCCGTTGTGGGATCCGATCGACCCCGATGCCGATCCCACCCTCCCTTCGCGGGGACAGATGCTCCAGCCGGCCGACGTGGCCGAGGCCATCCTGTTCGCGTTGACCCGGCCGGCCCACGTGTGCGTCCCCCTGATCCAGATCCAGCGAGCGTGAGGCTCGCGCCACCCCGCAACGCCCGAGACGCAGAGACCGCATGTATACCGTGAGTGCGCGCGCCCACTACGACTCCGCCCACTTCCTGCGCAACTACAAAGGCAAGTGCGAGCGGCTGCACGGGCATCGGTATGTGGTGGAGGCCGCCGTGCGTACCGAGCGCCTGAACGACTCCGGGATCGCCTTCGACTTCGTGGAGCTCAAGCGCCACCTCCGGGAGATCGCCGGTCGGCTCGATCACCAGCTCATCAACGAGATCCCTCCCTTCGACGAGTGGGAGACCAGCGCCGAGAACCAGGCGCGCTGGTTCTACGAGGAGCTGCGCAAGGTGCTGCCGCCGGAGATCGCCACCGGTCTGGTGCACACGCGGGTCTGGGAGACTCCGGACCAGTACGCCCAATACGAGCCCTGAACCGACGCGCGTGCACCTTCTCCTCACCGATCGGCTCGCCTGTCCACACTGCGGTCCCGCGTTCGGGCTGATCCTCCTGGCTCGCACCCTCGAGGAGAGACGGGTCCTGGAGGGTGAGCTGGGCTGCCCCAACTGCCGCCAGCGCTACGCGGTGCGCGCGGGGCTCGCGGACCTGCGGGCGACCGCGTCCTCGACGACGCCCCCGTCCACGCTGGAGGCCGCTACGGCGGAGGAGGCACTCCGGGTCGCCGCGCTCGTCGGGGTCCGCGAGGGTCCGGCGCAGGTCCTGTTGCACGGCCGGGCGGCCCGGTTCGCTCCGACGCTCGCCGAGCAGCTCCCCGACGTGCACTGGATCGCCGACCACCCGGCCGTCGGCTCCTGGTCGGAGCAGGCGGGCGTCGAACGTGTCCGGACGGGCGGGCGGCTTCCGTTCTTCGACCGCTCCCTCCGGGCCGTGGTGGTCGAGGGTCCGGACGGGGGCGCGCTCGCGGAAGCGTCGCGGGTCGTGCAGTCCCGGGGTCGGCTCGTGCTGCTCGATCCCGCAGCGGAGGAAGCGGGCTCCGTGGAGGCGCACGGGTTCGTTCCGCTGCTGGACGACCCGCGCGCGCGTGTCTGGGAGCGTCGTTGACCGTTGCCCGGTACGCGTTGTGTCCATATGCTTTGGACACCTTGCCTGCGGAGGGTTCGAAGCAGCGATGAACTGGCTGAAGAAGCTCATCGGCGGAACGGACGGACCCAGGGGCGTCGACTACTACGCCGAGGCGATGGCGCTGTTGGACGCGGGTAGCCTGCACGAGGCCCTGACGTCGCTCCGACTGGCGCTCAAAGACACGCCCGGCGACCCTCTGGTCCTCCAACAGATCGCCATCACGTACACCCGCATGGGGCTCCTGGACGAAGCCGCCAAGACCTACCGGCACGTCCTCCAGAAGCACCCGGACACGCCCGGAGCCCACTATGGGCTGGCCTTCCTGCTCGTGCGGGGCGGCCATCTGCAGGCGGCCGCCGAGCACCTGCGGGCGTTCCTCGCGGGCGCACCCTCGGATCCGGCCTCCGCTCCCCATGTGACGCATGCCCGGGAGACGCTCGACGCGCTCGCGGCGATGGAGGACGAGGCGGGCGGGGCGGCGCGTGAGTCCGCCTGAGGTCGCTCCCCCCAATCCGGTGAAGCGCGTCCGTCTGGACTGGACCGGACGCGCGGACGTCTACGAGGGGAGCGGCGCCGGCGCCGCCATCGTGATCGACGGGAGCGGCCAGGAAGGTCCCTCGCCGATGGATGCCCTCCTGCTGGCCCTGTCCGGCTGCATGGCCATCGATGTGCGCATGATCCTGGAGAAGTCCCGGGTTCGACTGGACCGGCTGCATGTCGACGCGGTGGGAACGCGGGCGGAGAAGCCGCCCCGGCGCTTCCTCCAGATCGACCTCACCTACCGGTTGGCGGGTCCGGCCGCGGAGGACCGCCCCAAGGTGGAGCGGGCCGTACAGTTGTCCCTGGACACCTACTGCAGCGTGCTCCACTCCCTCGCACCCGACACGCGCATCAACACACGCATCGACGTGGAGGAGTCGGCCGGAGAGGGCTCGTGACCACGCTCCGCGCCTACGCCAATCCCGCTCCGGTCCCCACCGGTACGCTGGTGGAACTGTTCCTGGAGGCGTGCGACAGCTTCCCCGCGC